>JANLUJ010000464.1:0-3525 GCA_031363425.1 Pirellula sp. | reverse complement strand
GTCAACTTGCAAAATGGCTGCTTTTATTTGGCGCGGCCCGCGTTCGATTTGGGTTTTCATCTCTGCGATTTGGACCAAGTGTTGGTGCAAGTTGCGGACAACAGAGTCGCTGACGTTCATTCGAATTCCACTGGGAGATAGAGCTGCAAAGCAATTTTCGTTGATTAAACCACAATTGACGAGAGAAACTAGTCTGATATCTCTATTGCGATCTGATTTGCAACTAACGACAATGCGGCCAGTTGGAACGAGTCAGCACCTTAATTCAATGGAAAACTCAACAATGTCGCCTACCAAAAACTGCTTCCCGTGGAGCCGTCCAGTGGTGGTTATTCTCGCGTTGGTTTTGATGCCAAGCGCCGGATTTTCTCAACAATCCCGAAATTCCTTTGGCGAAAACGTTCGCGAAGACGTTTCGTCAGACCTTCAAATGATTTATGGAAAGACCGAGTCCGCGTCGACGGTCGCAGACTATTCAGCAATTTTCGACTTCTGCCGGAATATCGCTGGGGATTCAACCCGAATCAAAGAGGACCAGCAATATGCTCGAACGCTCATGAGTTGGGCGGCCAACCGACGCGGCGAAGCGAGAAGCGATCGAGCTGGAATGCTTGTTCGCGAGCAGCAATTGTCGCAGGCAGAGGAATTGGACGCACTCGCCAAAAAGGATTTTGAGACGGCGATCCAACTCGACCCTACAAGATGGCGCGCCCACCACAATATCGCAATTATCCGAGCCCTTCGCGGGGACAAAAAAGCCGCTTTGGAAAGCTTCGAATCGGTAATAAAGCTCAATCCGGAATTCGTCGACGCTTACTTCAATCGAGGCGAAATCTACTTCAGAACCAACGAATTCGAACGGGCGATTGCGGATCAGAACAAAGCGATCGAACTGAGCCCCAAAGACTCTGCCGCGTACAGCGCCAGGGCTCATTCGCTGTATGCGTTGGGCAAGTCCGATGAGGCTCTGGCGGACTACGAAAAAGCCATGGAGCTTTCACCCGACTCGTCAGAAGCCGCTACAGAGTTCGCTGATACATGCCAAGCATTAGGAAAGTGGAAATTGGCTGCCAAGGCGTATCAACGGGCCATTCAACTGGACGGTCAAAATGCTAGAACTTTTCAAAACGCCGCGTGGATGATGGCTACCTGCCCAGATGAATTTTACAGAAACGGTGGTGCCGCCCTAGAGACGGCGCAAATCGCCGTCCAACTTGCTTCATCGCCAAGCTCAGCACAAGTGTTAGACGTACTTGCGGCCGCTCAAGCTGCATCGGGCGATTTTGTCTCGGCCGAGAGAACGATTGCCGAGGCATTGCGATCGACGACGGATGCTAGTCTGCGTAACGAACTTCAAATGCGAAGTCGTCAGTACCAACGAAAGCGCCCCTACATCCAACCCAACCTGGATAGTAAACCAAGCCGAGCCACCAATCCAAGTTCACTAAGCAAACGCAAGTAACACGACGCGGCTCGCGAGTGGGCTGGTCGCACTTTTGGGCTCTTTTGAATATCGAACACCGAACAAGGAATTTCGAATATCGAAGACGTCGAAAAGTGGCATAGGTTTCCAGCCTGTGTTTCCATACTAATACACAGGATGGAAGCCTATGCCACCTCAAAACCAACCCCAATTCCAAACCTGGACAACCACTCGATCATGTCGAGCGTCCGGCTCTGAAGACACTTTACGGAACATGAATGTGCATGCTAATTTGGTATATTTGAAGCTGCTGTTCGCCAAAAGTGAATTTAAAAAAAGAGAACAACCGTGATTTCCTCGACCGCATTGAAAACGCTCGCTAGCTTCGTGTCCGTACTTCCTTTTGTTATCGGAACTATCCAAACGCTCGCGGACGAGCGCCCCAATGTGGTCATGATCATCTCCGACGATCACGCCTGGACAGACTACGGCTTCATGGGGCACAAGATTGTTCAAACCCCCAACATCGACAAACTAGCTCAAAATAGTCTCACGTTCCGACATGGTTATGTGACCTCCAGCCTATGTTGTCCTAGCTTGGCCAGCATCATCACTGGCAAATATCCACACCAGCACAAGATCACATCGAATGACCCGCCTTTGCCTGCTGGCATGACGAGTGCGGCTTTCAATCGCTCTCCCGAGTTTCAGCAAGGGCGAGAACGCATGAACAAGCACTTAGAGGGATGCATCACTTTGCCAAGGCTTCTCAAAGAAAATGGTTACCAATCCCTACAAACCGGCAAATGGTGGCAAGGGGATTTTACACGTGGTGGTTTTACAGAGGGCATGACCAAAGGTGGACGTCACGGCGATGATGGACTGGTGATTGGGCGCAAGACAATGGAACCAATTTGGTCCTTCATGGACAAAAGCATTGAGTCCAAGAGTCCCTTCATGGTGTGGTACGCACCACTCTTGCCGCACGATCCGCACACCCCACCGGATCGTTTGCTCGAAAAGTACAAAGGACAAACCGATTCGATTCACATCGCAAAGTACTGGGCGATGGTCGAATGGTTTGATGAATCTGTCGGCCAACTAATAGGCGGTCTCAAAGATCGCGGGCAACTCGAAAACACCATCGTGATCTACCTTGCGGACAACGGATGGATACAAAGCCCAGACAACACAAGGTATGCCGCCAAGTCCAAGCAGTCCCAATACGACGGTGGCCTGCGAACGCCTATCATGGTCCATTGGCCGAAGAAAATTGCCCCGAAAATGTCCAATGAATTAGCTCAGTCCATTGATTTGATGCCAACCTTACGCAGCGCGTTGGGGTTGCCGGCGGACAATTCATTGCCGGGAATAAATTTGCTCGATGAAGCGGCCGTGCAGTCGCGAAAGGCCCTCTTTGGTGAGTGTTTTACGCACAACTCCAACGACCTCGATTCTCCAGAAAAGAGTTTGCGATGGCGATGGATGATCGAGGGCAACAGAAAACTAATCGTATCCAATCCACTCGTTGAACCGACGGAATCGATTGAACTCTATCAACTAGATTCCGATCCGATGGAAGTTCGCAATCTTGCAGAAATGGAACAGGCTCAAGTAGCCTCGTTGCGGAAGAAACTAGATGCATGGTGGGAACCAAAACGCTAGAATGACGCCGTACTTGTGCGGTCGTTGGTCATTCCATTCTTGATCAAACCGGATGCGTCAGCAACGAGCTAACTACCTGCCCATGAACATCGGTGAGTCGACGATTGGCACCGTTGTGTTGATAGATGAGCCGCTCGTGATCGATGCCCAATAAGTGCAAAACCGTCGCATGAAAATCGTAGTTGCTAATCGGGTCTCGAATCGACTTCCATGACCATTCGTCCGTTTCGCCGACAGCAATTCCAGGTTGCACGCCTGCACCTGCCATCCAACCGATGGACGCTCCACCATTGTGGTCGCGACCTTCGCTGCCCTGCGAGAATGGCATGCGTCCAAATTCCGTATTCCAGAGTAGCAACGTATCATCGAGCAGTCCACGGACTTTCAAATCGGCCAGCAAGGCGGCCGTCGGCTGATCCGTGGCATGGGCCATTGGC
>JANLUJ010000164.1:0-2078 GCA_031363425.1 Pirellula sp. | reverse complement strand
CAGAGCTTGCCGTTCGGCTTCGAATCGCGCGACGACTTGCTGGGTGTCCATTCCCGCTTTAATGACTTTCAAAGCAACCATGCGGCGGACAGGCTCTTTTTGAGCGGCCATGTAGACCACTCCCATGCCACCGTCCCCGATCTGTTCGATGAGTTTGTAGGGTCCGATTTGAGTCCCGATTTCTGCGGTGTGCGGCTGGTCAAACATTGCGAGCGAATTGGCAGTCCCTAGCGCTGGCTGCTCAAGGAAACTTCCTGGCCGCAGGTGAGCTTGGAGAAGCGCGCGAACGCGATCCCGTAGTTCGTGATCTCCAAAGCAAGCTTCGTCAAGCCGACAATCCCAGTCACCGGAAACCGTTGAAGCGATTATCTTAACGAAGATCTCTTTGGCTCGTTGCGGTTTTGAGTTCATTGGAAAATCCACGTTTAGATACCTCTGAAAGACAATGCGCCGCCGGAGGTGAATTCGTCCGGAAAAAAATAAAAAAGATCTCAAAGGCCAATGAGAGAGAGTTTAGCCTTCAACTTCGGTTCGGAGCCACGCTCGGGCATAAGCCCATTGTTCGTAAGCACTTGATCGCGATATACCGAGGACATCAGCCGCCTCGGAAATTGACATTCCAGCATAGAATCGGAGCTTCACAAGTGCCGCAGCAGAGTGATCTTCTCGGTCCAACCGTGCTAGCGATTCGTCGATTTCAATAAGTCGTTCGTCAGGCACTTCAGAGGCAACTTCTAACTCGCCAATATCCAAACGTGCCAGATCACCGCCTCTTTTCAGTCTCAGTCGGCGTCGGGCGCTCTCAACAATGATTCGTCGCATTGCTTCCGCCGCCGCCGCAAAGAAATGCCCTCTAGAATCCCAGTGCTGCGCATTTTCCACATCGACAAGACGAATATATGCGTCATGCACCAGTGCCGTAGCTTGCAAAGTTTGGCCTGGCTTTTCATGCGCTAGTCGAATTGCAGCCAGCTTTCGCAATTCCTCGTAAACCAACGGGAGTAATTGCTCAGCAGCAGACGGATCGCCCGATTCGATTTGCGATAGTATACGGGTGACGTCAGACATAGGGCGTGGATTCATAAATAGGAAGCTTCACCGGACCTAGTGTAACTGCCCACGCACAATTTTGACCCAGGTAAACCAGATTTTCTTGCCTCGGCGATCTTCTCTCAATTTTCCGCTCCATCGCTTGAGCTTCCTTCCCACACGAGGTAACTGTGAAGGCGACAACCAGCCTTCGTTAGCGTCAGAGCAACATAGGGAAGGAAACATGAAACCGTCGGAAACCGTCGCAATTGCAGATCCCGAAACGCCAATGATAGTGGGTGCGATTGCGTACTACAGAAGTTCAGCAGAGCGCCCACATGAGAATTCCATTGTCCTACAGCAAGCTCATGTCCGAGCGTGGGCAGCAAAAAACGGTATCGATATCATCCGCGAATTTTCGGATGTAGGGAAGTCAGCGAGCATCGACGAGGTACGTCCTGAATTTAACGAGATGATGGAGCATTTGGGGAAATGCTCGGACTTCGCTTACGTCCTTTGTGTAGATGCCAGTCGGATTGGTAGGTTCCAGGACGATGATCGCTTCATCCTGCTCAACGATCAGACCAATAAGCACAAAAAGCAATTGATCTTTACGGCGCTGTAACAGAACTATTCCGAAAGGGTAATTTGCCGAATTGTCCTCGCACTGTCGACATTCCATTCGATGATCGATGATCCATCATATGAATATCCAATTTTCATGTCGTCAGAAAGTGCAATTAAACTGTGATTCAATAAGGAAGGATACTTTCGAATAATCGTTGGCCCAAATCCGATTTCTTCATCTTCACTTTTTGGCCATCTCAACTGAGCGATGACGATAGAATCTCCGTCCTCCTTGTCTGGTAGCATTTGCAAGAAGATTTGTGGTTCATCTGTACCGTAGTTTGCGACGGGTAAGTCAAACGATGCCTGGGCAACCAGTATGTCGAAATTCTCAAGCATACCGCGTGAATCAATAACAAAAAGACGTATCATTCCGGATTCAAAATGAGCCAGGAACAAACCGAGTTTGGAGAATCCACTAT
>JANLUJ010000075.1:0-3616 GCA_031363425.1 Pirellula sp. | reverse complement strand
AAACTCTTGGAAGGCTCGCATTGACGCAGGTGATACGCGTGCCAACCTTTCTTTTATTGAGCTTTGTCTTTCCTTCGTTTCTTTTCGGTCTGTGGATGCTATACAGTTGGCTTCCTAGTTTTCTATTTGAAAAATTTGATTTAACGCTCTCGGATGCGGCCTTCACTGCAACCGTCTACTTGCAATCTTCCACGCTTGTTGGCTTATTATGTGGAGGCATTCTGGCTGACAAGCTCTATGTAAAAACAAAGGCAGCTAGACTCTATTTGATGACCGCGAGTTTGCTTCTTTGTGCTCCATGTCTATATGCTATTGGAAACTCCGAAACCTTGAACGCAACACGGATGGCCGCAGCAACGTTTGGGCTATTTGCCGGATTCTTTATGGGAAACATTTTCCCGGCGGCGTTCGAAGTCGTCCCGTCCAACACGCGTGCATCGGCCGTAGGACTTCTTAACTTTTTTGGAGCCCTCGTATCCGGGCTAGCGCCTTTAATTGTGGGTATTTGGAAGAAGTCGATCGGCGTTGGACAACTGCTAAGTTACGCGGCTCTGATTTATCTTATTGCAGCGATCGTATTGATCGTCGGCATTCGCGTTTTGTTTCAAAAAGATTATGAGCGAGTACAATGAAGCATGGTCAAAATATTAATTGCTGAATGCAAGCAAGAGGTCTCGACCTTCAACCCGCACCGAAGTAGTTACGAGGATTTTACGATTCGTTTTGGCGAGTCCATCTTCCGCTACCACCGCAGTGTGGGTAATGAAGTGGGCGGAGCGCTGAGTGTTTTCGACGCGACGCAGGGCGTTGAGTTGGTCCCTGCCTATAGCGCTAGCTTTATAACTTCGGGCGGCACACTAGACACCGCATCTTGGAACCAAATCGCTGCCGAGTTTCTCGAATCGATTCGCTCGGCACCGCCAGTTGATGGAATCTATTTTTGCATGCATGGGGCGATGGCGACCGAGTTGGAGCTGGATCCGGAGGGCTGGTTGCTTGCCGAAACTCGAAAAATCGTTGGCGAAAAAATTCCGATCGTTGTTTCTCTTGACTTGCATGGGATCTTGACCGATCAGATGCTTCAGCACAGCGATGCCATCGTTGCCTACCATACCTACCCACATGTCGATTTCTTTGCGACAGGAGAGAGAGCCGCTCGTCTGCTGCTTCAAATCATGTCCGGCGACGTAAAGCCTGTTACCGCTAAAGTCGCGATTCCGGCCCTCGTTCGAGGCGATGAATTAATCACAGCTACAGGGCTATTTGGGAATTGCATTCGGATGGCTCAAGAAACAGAAGCAGGTCCGACTGGGCTATCTGCAGGCATTTTTATTGGAAATCCGTTTACGGACGTGCCTTCGCTCCAAACCTACAGCTTTGTGGTGACAGATGGAGACTATGCCTTGGCTGAGCGCGAAGCCTTGCGCATTGCTGATCAATTTTGGCGATATCATGACCGGATGCAGGTCACGCTGGAAAGCTTGAAGGAAATGGCTCAAACGGTCATCGCAAATTCGGCTGGAACCACAGCGATCGTCGATGCTGCGGACGCAACTAGTTCAGGTGCGTCAGGAGACAGCAACGCGATCCTTCGAGCACTGATTGAGGCTGGATATACTGGGCGCACACTCATGCCGATCGTAGATCAACAGGCGGTGAAGATTGCATTCGAAGCGGGCATAGGGGAAACGATTTCAGTATCCGTCGGTGGTACGCTCGATCCTCGGCGTTTCAAACCGCTTGCGTTTCGAGCGACCGTGCGACTGTTATCGGATGGAAGATTTCGGAGTGAGTCGTTCGGCGAGCAATGGTCGGCTGGCCCCACCGCGGTATTGGAATCGAACAACTACACGCTCGTCATCGGTAGTCGCGCCGTGAGCTTGTACGATCGTTCCTTTTTTTATGCACACGGCCAGGATCCAAAGCACTTCGATTGTGTGGTTGTAAAATCGCCGCATTGCCAACATCATATGTATGAAGATTGGTGTGTTCGCATGGTCCACGTTGACGCCCCCGGTTCCTCGAGTGCCAACCTTAGATATCTTGGACATCAACGGTGCCCGCGTCCTATTTTTCCTTTGGACAATAATGTCCAATTCACCCCTCGGGTCAAACGATTTCAGCGGAGCCTTTGATATTTATGAAAATACGAGAGATTCGTTGCGCTGGTTTACGCGGAGCTACTCCCGAGGGTGGCTGGAGCAATGAGCTTCGACCTGATGATTGCGTCCATACTCTGATTGCTGTCCATACCGATGGCGGCGAGGTTGGACTTGGAAGCGTATTTACGAATGACGCATTGGTACGAGCTTCGCTCGCAATGTTGGAGCCTTTGTATCGCGGCGAGAACGCGATTGAACCAGAACGAGTAAGCGAGAAGCTGCACCAAAATATGTTCTGGCTAGGACGAGGCGGGACGATCACGCATACCATCAGCGGTATTGACATTGCTCTCTGGGACTTGCTTGGCAAGGCGACTGGTCAGCCTGTTGGTCGATTGCTTGGCGGAAGATATCGCGAGCGAGTGCAACCTTATGCTTCGATTTTGATGGACGAGCCTGGTAAGTTGCATGACCATCTTTTGTCCGTAAAAGCCCTGGGCTTTCGAGCATTCAAGATCGGATGGGGACCGTTTGGTCGAAACAATGCAGCGACTGACGAAGCGATTGTCCAAGCCGCCCGCGATGCGATCGGGGCAAATTCTTTTTTGATGGTTGATGCCGGTGGCAGCGACGCATATTGGACCAATGGATACAAGTGGGCGCTGAAGACATCGAAGATGCTAGCTGATTACGACGTTGCTTGGTTCGAGGAGGCCCTCATGCCTGATGCGCTCGAGGACTACGTCAAGTTGCGAGAGCATTCACCTGTGCCAATCGCAGGAGGTGAAGTACTCACACGCCGTCAAGCATTCCAGCCATGGCTTGAGGCACGTGCATTTGACATTGTTCAGCCCGACGTGACCAAAGTTGGTGGCATCAGTGAAGAGCGTCGTATTGCATGGATGGCGCAGGAACACGGCGTTCGATTCATCCCCCATGGCTGGAATACGGCAGTTGGCTTGGCAACCGATTTGCAACTCGCCTCTGCTTTCCCAGGAACGAATTTCGTCGAATATTTGACCGGATCGCCATTCATCGACGACCTCGCGCTTGGCGGTTGGACATTGGACTCAAATGGAATGATGGAAATACCTGACCGCCCCGGCTTGGGACTGGAACTAAATCGCGATGCCTTGATGAAGTACGCGGGAAACACAAGTTTGCTCGATTGAACTGTTGACGGTTTTATTCCTGTCCCTAGGCGACGTCCGCAAATGAATGAGTGCTCCTTAACATTTGACTTCTTGGGTAGCCATTGAAAAGTGGCGAGGTTGTCCCGAGGGAGAAAACACGGCGGAGACCGCCGTGCCACTCTGTTTGTCAAACCCTAATCTGGACAGAGCACGACTGCTAAGTCGACCGGCAGACGGAAATGTACCAGTAGCACGACTCGCGAACTAGTGAATTGGAAGCTGGAATCACTAGCTTGGGCGTCGTGCTATTTTCTTTTGGATCACTAGCTTGCGCGTAGTGCTAGGTAGGGTTAAACCTGCCGGTCGCCTAAAGCTTGCCGC
>JANLUJ010000055.1:0-2150 GCA_031363425.1 Pirellula sp. | reverse complement strand
TTCTTGTCGCCTTCTTTGCGTTGGTTCCGACGCTGGCATTGTTGCCGCTGGCCTCCGAACGAACTGCTGGTGCATTGGGGATGTCATTCAGACTTTATCAAATTCCTGGTGATGAACTGTTGAAAGAGTGCCTAGTTGGGTTGTTGCGATGGATAAACAAGAGGCCGTTTGCGGTCTGCTCAGCAGCGATTCTGATCGGTGCGCTTGCGGTTTGGGGTTCGCTGCAATTGAAGGTCGAAACCGACTTCATTAAGAATTTCAGGCCGAACGCGCCGCTTGTGATCGCATACCAGGCGGTTGAGAATGAACTGGGTGGAGCAGGCGTCTGGGACGTCATTTTGCCTGCCCCGAAGTTGCTTTCGCAAGGCTATTTGGATCAAGTGATAGAACTAGAAAAGTACCTGTTGACGCTCGAAATATCAGGTGCCTCACCGCTGCGACTAACCAAGGTGATGAGTTTCGCGGATCTGGATCTTGCGTCGCGTTCCTCGCCGATCTTAAGTCGGGTGTCGATCGAAGGCAGACTGGTTGGGATGCGACAAGTCATGGGGCGCTTCGTGGACACCCTGATTACCAAACAAGTTGATGGTCAACGCTTTTTACGAATCATGCTGCGATCACGCGAGCAGGCGGAAGCGGCACAAAAGGAACAACTGATTGCAGCGGTCCGTCAGGCTGCCGTTGAAGCCATCCGCTCTGAACGGTGGCAGACACAATTCGCAGCCGAAGCAGCACCGAGTCAGCCTAAAGCCATTGTTTCAGGCTACTACGTACTTTTATCGCAATTGGTATCCAGCGTAGTGGCCGATCAATGGCGATGCTTTGCGGTCGCGACTGTTGGGATTTGGATCGCCATGTCGATCGCCTTGCGCAGTCCGATCATGGCATTGCTAACGATCCTGCCAAACGCTCTTCCGAGCCTTTGTATTCTGGGCTGGATGGGATGGACTGGTACTCGAGTTAACTTGGGAGCAGCCATGATTGCGGCCGTTTCGATGGGGCTAAGTGTCGACTCGTCTCTTCATTACCTGATCCGTTTTCAACGCGAACGGAGGGAGGGCCACAGCTTCGAGTACGCACTGTCAGCTGCCCAAACGGAAATCGGGATCGCCATCCTGCTGTCGACAATTGCGCTCGTCCTTGGATTCGGCTCTTTGGCGACGAGCAATTTCCTACCGACAGTTGTGTTCGGCACGACGGCTTCGATAAGCATGGTCGGAGGCTTGCTCGGCAATCTTATCGTCTTGCCTGCATTGCTAAGACTGACGAACCATCCGTAGCATGGCCCCCCGGGGCCGTGAAGGTAGCATGGCCCCCCGGGCCGTGTGCCACTCGTCGATTGCAACGAATAAAACTACAGCCGTCGCCTTCGGCTTTTGAAGTTGCGCACATAGCCATTGGATTGCAAAAAAGGTGATCTATACAAGCCCGCAGCGCAAGCAAGGGATGAAAAACACAATTCCCTCGCTTGCGCGTCGGGCTTGTATTTCATTGGCAAATCGCGGCGGTTAGGACAGAAGTGCGCAACTTCAAAACCTACGGCTCGGGGTTAAACAATTAGCTTGCAGGCGTAATTTGCACTGTGTGTTTAACGGGGGCTAGTGCCTGGTGAACGACTGCATCGAGTTGCTGCTGCGTCGCTAAGAGGCTTTTCCGAAAAGATGCGATGGCTTGCTTCAAGTCCGCGTTGTCAGCCACTTCCTTTGGAAGCGAGCGGAAGTCGGTTATAATCATCTTGATCATGTAGGTCTCAAAATTCTGCTTCACTGCAATCGCGTCGAGAAGCTTCTGAAATGGGCCATCGAAGGGGGAATCTGAGAATTCTGCTGCCAAGTTCACACCTGCCGAAAGTTCCTCGCGAGTGAACTTCTTTTCCGCATTACCCCACTTGACCATAGCATGTGCGGCCTCTAGCCCATTGACCTTCAAAACGAAACGATTCAAATCGGAATTGAATGATGTGAATGGCAAAATGCTTCGTGTGCTGCTCGACGACTTTCCGTCGCCTTGGAAACAGAACGGCCATCTAGTACTTTCCAGCTCAATTCTCCCTGCCGATCCGCTTAGTACTTTGTGACCATTGGTAGCGGAGTTGGAGCCCTTCAAATCGACGTTGATCTCACCGATTTTTCCATCGAGCCCCAGCCCCT
>JANLUJ010000006.1:0-8922 GCA_031363425.1 Pirellula sp. | reverse complement strand
TGCTTTGTGGTTTTACATTGCAACGATTGTAACGGTGACGGTGTTGCATGTGTTCAATAATTTGGTTGTACCAGTGGGGCTTTTCAAGAGCTATTCTGTCTATGCGGGCGTTCAAGATGCGCTGATGCAATGGTGGTATGGCCACAACGCGGTAGCCTTCTTTTTGACCACGCCATTTCTAGGGTTGATGTATTATTTTCTTCCCAAGGCCGCGGAACGACCTGTGTTCAGTTACAAGCTGAGCATCATTCATTTCTGGTCGTTGGTCTTTTTATATATTTGGGCCGGTCCGCACCATCTCCATTACACAGCGTTGCCTGAATGGGCAAGTACTTTTGGCATGTTGTTCAGTGTGATGTTGTGGATGCCGTCCTGGGGTGGAATGATCAATGGATTGCTGACACTTCGAGGCGCGTGGAGCAAAGTCACTTCCGATCCAGTACTCAAGTTCTTTGTGGTGGGGATCACGTTTTATGGAATGTCAACGTTTGAAGGGCCGTTGTTGTCCGTCAAAAGCGTCAACGCCCTTTCCCACTATACCGACTGGACGATTGCACATGTGCATTCAGGCGCGCTGGGATGGAATGGATTCATGACATTTGGAATGATCTACTGGTTGCTTCCGCGGCTTTACCAAACAAAGCTGTGGAGCAAATCAATGGCGGAGTGGCACTTTTGGCTTGGAACCATCGGAATCCTTCTTTACATTGTCCCAATTTACGCGGCAGGTATTACTCAGGGCCTGATGTGGCGAGCGATGGATGATCTCGGCAGGATGCAGTATCCGAATTTTGTTGAAACGGTGCAGTCCATTGTTCCATTCTGGTGGGCTCGCGTTTTCGGGGGGTTGCTATTCGTGGCTGGCGTAGTCATGTTGGCGATCAACGCAGCGATGACTTGGCTCAACCGACCTAGTAAATACGATGTTCCCGTGTTTCAAGCACCGCGGTTAGAGAGGAATTATCAGGACGCTCCAATTCCAAAGAGCAAACTGCAAGGAGCACCGGTTCTCGAAGCTGCCGCCTCGATTGATCAATTATCAAAAATGGACTGGCACCGTCGTTGGGAAAGGCTGCCTGTCTTGTTTACGGTACTGACGACTTTGGCTGTGGTGGTTGCGAGTCTTTTTGAAATCATTCCGACATTTTTGATTCGAAGCAATGTGCCAACGATTGCGAGTGTGAAGCCCTATACGCCATTGGAGCTTGCGGGTCGCGATATCTATGTTAGCGAAGGCTGTTACAACTGCCATTCGCAAATGATTCGCCCCATGATTGCAGAAACGCAACGTTATGGCGAATACAGTAAAGCCGGTGAATTCATTTATGATCGGCCATTCCAATGGGGCTCTAGGCGAATTGGGCCGGACCTGGCACGCGAAGGTGGCCGACAGAGCAGCTTTTGGCATTGGGAACACTTCAACAACCCCGAGCAACGCTCCCCTGGTTCGGTAATGCCCAGCTATCGTCATTTGCTAGTGGAAAGACTAAATTTCGGCGACATCCAAAAACGCATTCAAGCTGTTCACTTTCTCGGTGCGCCCTACGATCAGGAGCTAACCGACGCAGAGGGAATGGCACGCAAGCAGGCCGAGTTAGTTGCAGCGGAAATCATTGCTCAAGGTGGTACTGTCTCGTTCGAAGGACAACTCATCAAGGATGCAACTGGGATTGCATTGATTGCATACCTTCAGCGAATGGGCAAGGATTTGTACCGCGTCGACACGCCTGTGGCTACGCCTGCAGCGGCAGGCGAAGCACCCGTGCCTAACGCGGAAGTGGCACCAGTACCTATCGTGGAGGTGGCGTTATTGCCTAATGTTGATAAATAATCGTAGACGGAATCACGGTGGCGACCACCGTGCCACACTTAATCACAGTTTTACGACCGCAAAGCGGTTGGCAACCATAGAGAGATAGGGCATGTTAAAGGATGTTGTTTCCAAATTGGACTACTCCAACTTTGAAGAGATCGCATTGGTGATCTTCGGACTTAGTTTTGTTGCGATCGTTTGGGGCGCGCTTCGACTGAACGGTAGTGCAGCCAATCGTTTTAGCAGCATTCCTATCGAAGATGCTGTGGTTGATCCTTGGGAAGGAGCAAAAAAGTGAGCATGCATTCGTCCAGCAGCGAGCCGTCATTGGGCCATAGTTACGATGGAATTCAAGAGTTCGACAATCCATTGCCGGGTTGGTGGAAGTGGCTCTTTTGGGGTTGTATTGCATTTTGTCCCCTGTATCTGATGTATTTTCATTCGGGAGCCGCTGGGCGATCTGTTGACGAGCAGTATCAAGCGAGCGCAACCGAAAACACTCGCAAGCAGTATGCTGAGATTGGCGACTTGGTCTTTGATCAGCCAACCATGGTCAAATACCTTCGTGAGCCAAAGTGGGTCGGTGTCGGCCAATCGATTTTCAAAGCAAATTGTGTTTCTTGCCATGCTGCCGATGGGGGCGGAAATGTTGGCCCAAATCTTTGTGACGAGAGTTTCAAGCATATTAAGACGTTGCCCGACATCATCAAGGTGATCAACGATGGAGTCGCGGGCGGAGCTATGCCTGCCTGGGGTAAGCGAATGTCACATAAGAATGACGTTGTATTGGTTTCGGTTTACGTTGCAAGTTTGCGAGGCTCAAAACCGGCAACCGCCAAAGCCCCCGATGGCAGTCCAATTCCAGCCTGGCCTAACGAATGATGTCCAATCCAGACGATCCCTTGCCGGTCTTGGGCAGTGCCAAATCGCAGTGCGGAAACTGCACTGCGGTCAGCAATTGTGCCAACCAAGACGATCGCACAGAGTCGCTTCTGACACCGGACGAAAACGTCCTCCCGACTTTGCATAGCGATGGCAGTCGTATTTGGATCATTCCGTCACTCGCAAAGGGAGTTCTATGGAAACGTAGACGCTTGCTTGCGTATGGACTTATCGCCTTTTTTGTAACGCTACCGCACCTGCGTATCCGAGGAAAGCCCTACGTTCTCATCGACATCGCTAGCCGACAATTTACGTTTTTCGGTCACACGTTTTATCCAACGGATACGCCGCTCGTCGCATGCTTGATGTTGGCGGCATTCTTCTCGATTATGTTGGTAACTGCTCTTGCCGGGCGAGTTTGGTGTGGTTGGGGTTGCCCACAGACAGTGTATCTTGAGTTTTTGTTTCGCCCAATCGATCGGTTTTTTTCCAATACGGTTGGTCGAGGCGGTAAGTCAAGGAAATCACTTAATGCATTGGCCTCGGCTGGCAAACTTCTTGTATATCTTGCTTGTTGTCTTTTCCTGGCGCATACCTTTCTGAGTTACTTCGTCAGCACCGATACCTTGGCACGATGGATGCAGTCATCTCCTAGCAAGCATCCGACTGCCTTCTTAGTCATGGGTGGGGCAACCGCAGGGCTCATGTTCAATTTCATGTACTTTCGAGAGCAATTCTGCATGATTGCGTGTCCGTATGGTCGGTTTCAATCTGTCATGCTGGATCGCACTTCTTTTATCGTTGCGTACGACGAAAAGCGAGGAGAGCCAAGAAAGAAGGGTAAGCGTTCTGCCACCGCTGAGAGTTCGAACACAAGAACAAATGGTGAGGTCTTGACCCTCGACTCTGTTGCTATCCAAAGTGTGGGCGATTGCGTAGATTGTGGCCGCTGCACGGCAGTCTGTCCAACTGGGATCGATATTCGAAACGGATTGCAAATGGAGTGCATCCACTGCGCTCAGTGCATTGACGCTTGCAACCAAGTAATGCATACCATTGGCAAGCCAGCTGGCCTAATACGATATTCGACACAGGATGCGTTGGCGGGGAAATCCTCTAGTGTCATTCGCCCAAGAACCATCATCTATCCAATGATTATCTTAATTGCATCTGGGCTTTTTCTAGCGGTGCTTTCCACGAAGTTCGCATTCGACACCAGAGTTATGGGGGCGCCCGGAGCACCGTTTATTGTTGGCACAGATGGCAAAGTCCAGAACAATTTTCAAGTGCGGTTAGTCAATCGCAGCCAAACAGAACAAACTTACGTTGTGGATGTCGTTGACGAAGAGACTCAAGCCAAATGGAGCAGCGGCGATTCGATTCGTCTTACTCCGGGTCAATCGGTGATGGTACCATTGGACCTGCATTTTCCATTGCAGAAAACCACAGGCAAAAGTTATGCAGACACCAAACTAAAATTCAGTGATAGCAGTGGCTCAACGAGAGAGGTGGGGGTGCGATTGTCGGGACCGAGATAAAACGGCGGGGACTTGGCCGGAATGGATTGCATTCGCTTTAGTGAACCGCAGGGCGCTAGCCGCGTTTGCCGGAATTCTTTAGCTTTGGTGAGCCGCAAGGCGCTAGCCGCGGGTGACGGAAATCGCAGCGGTAGCAAACACCTCGCCGCTCACGGAGTGACTGCCATGGGGCTACCGTTCCACGGCACAAACCAGACGGGGACGAACGAGCCAGTGAATGCGAGTTTCTTTAAACTTGAAGGATTTTAGATGAACAACGAACGTGCTAATCCCGTCCTGACGTTGGACCAACTGGCCATGCGCGAACGCAACTCAAGGTGGTTTTGGGTATGCCTGATATGTAGTTTCTTTGCCATGGATTTTTCGATTGCCGCGATCGCAATTTCCATGGCTGCGGGTGACCCATCCTTTCGTTCTATTCCCGGCTACGGTGAGCGTGCCATCTCGTGGGATGTGCGCCGTCAACGAATCGAGGCTTCACAGAGACTTGGGTGGCAAATCGACGTTCAACGCGTTGAGCCGCTTCGCAATGCGATCGATGTGACGATTGTCAACTCGGAAAACGAACCAGTCACAGGCTGCTTGGGTTCGTTGCAATTGTTCCACTACACACGTGTGGCGGAGCAATTTAAGCCACAACTAAACGAAGTCGAGCCGGGAAGGTATCGGGCGACCGTGGACGTAACCAAGCTTGGTCGATGGCATTTGGAGTTGGAGATTCATGGTGTTGGAGATCAACATTTTTGGAGAGAACAGACCTTGGAGTGGTTAGATATTCCCGAAAGGCACTCGGGCACCGAATGATTGCTCTGGAACTCTTGGCTGCAACTTTGTTTTCCTCGCTCGTTGGCTCGATGCATTGCGTCGGTATGTGTACGCCATTCGCGATTTTGGCTATGGGGCAATCAACACCTTGTCAAAAGGGTCGATGGGTGCGATTGATATCGTATCACCTGGGTCGTTTAACGACCTATCTGATGATGGCACTCGGTGTCGTATGTTTGTCTTTGGCTTTCCAACGGATGGCCGGTGGCAGTCAGACGTTGCGAATGATTGGCTGGGGTGTTGGCATCACGATGATCGTCATGGGTGTTTTTCGGTTGATGGCAACTTTTTCGCTACGCTTACCCGTAAAGCATTCACGGTTCCTGAATCGATGGACGTCGGCAGTCGTCAAGCTTCGGCGTTCTTATTCCAAGGGGCCGGTCTGGCTTGGTTCGTTTTTGTGGGGGCTGACTAGTACGCTATTGCCTTGCGGTTGGCTTTACGTGTTTGTTCTGGCTTCTGCAGCGGCGCCAAACGCTGTGATGACAGTCGCAATGATGACTGCGTTTTGGTTCGGCACGCTTCCTCTGCTTTCGGTTGCTGCTTGGAGTTGGTCTTCGATTAGCCCAAGTTGGCAAGTCCTCGCGCAACCCTTTGCCGCAGGCTGTATCATCAGCTTTGGAGCCTTTATTTTGGTGCAACGCAGTTTGGTAGACATGAGGCCTTTGAATGCACCGAGTAGTGGGCTATTGGAGTTGCAACAATCGCGAGGTTCTGAAATAGCAACGGGGCAGTCACCGGAGAACTCTCTCGAGATGGCGAAAAGATCCTGGGAATCTATACTTCCATGGTGCCGAGGGGACGATGCAAGAGATCCTTGAGAAGGCCATGGGCACGAATTGCACGACTCGCCCATGCGCGCATTGCGGGTTGCCAACCTATTGCGATCAAGCAGAGTCGATGGTCTTCTGCTGCAACGGTTGCATGGGAGCATTTGCACTCATCCACGAACTTGGTCTCGAAGATTTTTATGCCTTGAGGTCCGCGAAGAAAACATCTAGTTTCAATGGCATGACCACGGACGGTTCCCGTTCAGCCATCTTGGCGGATTTGGAAGCGTCCGGCGTAGAAGTTCGATCGAATTCCGACGGTTCCTGCGCAGTGCGTTTGTCGGTAGAGGGGCTACATTGCGCAGCGTGTACCTGGTTAATCGAGCGAATACAGCCAACCATCCCGGGGCTTCATAGCGCTGCAGTGCGGATGAGCGATCATACCATCGAGTTAGTCTACGACCCAACACGAACGCAGCCTGTTGTCGTTTCAAAAAGGCTAGCAAGGCTGGGCTATTCGCTTTCGCCGTGGACTGTCGACCTTGAAAACGATCAACGGTTCATACAACAGCAACGCGATCATTGGGTCGGTATTGCATTGGCTGCCTTCTTTGCTGCTAACGCGATGTGGATTGGAGTGGCGTTGTACGCGGGCGAATCAACTGGGATGTCTTTATCTCACGAGTATTTCTTAAGATGGGTAGGTACCGTATTGGCAGTGATGGCGACAGCACTACCGGGCCGACTTTTTTTTCAAACAGCTTGGCAGGCAATCCGAACGCGAACACCCCATGTTGATATCCCGGTTGCACTATCGCTCTTGATGGGAATTATTGGCTCGCTTGTTGGTGCAGCCAGCGGTGTTGGCCAAATCTACTTTGATTCGCTCGCGTCCTTGATTTTGCTTTTGCGAATTGGTCGTTACATTCAATTTCGCGCGCAGTACAAGACAAGCCTTTCGCTCGCGAAACTCTTGCGTTGGAATGCAGTTTCAGCCACACTCGTCGAGGCGGATGGCACCAAGAAGACCGTACCAGCGAGCCGTCTTCAAATCGATGATCGGATCGAAGTGCGCCCGGGTGAGACGATCCCAGCCGACGGACTCGTGATACAAGGCGTGAGCTCAGTCGACACATCGTTGCTCAATGGTGAATGCTTGCCTGAATCGATTGCCATCGGAGCATCCGTAGTTGGGGGAACGACCAACATCACGGCTCCCATCACGGTTGCGGTGACGTCCGCGGGTTCGAACAGTCGTGTTGGCCGCTTAATGGAACTGGTACGCGACGCTGCTTCCCACCGTACACCTTCGGTAGCAGTTGCAGACCGCGTGAGCAAATGGTTCGTACTGGTGGTTCTTTTGCTAGCCGTCGCAAATTGGTGGAGTTGGGCTTTTCTTGTAGACGCCGCAGTAGCTACCCAGCACACGATGGCCTTGTTGACAATCGCTTGTCCGTGTGCTTTGGCTCTGGCAGCACCGTTGGTTCTCACGGTTGCGTTAGGCAGGGCGGCGAAACGGCAAATCTGGATACGTGACGGAAACTGTCTAGAACGATTGGCCAAACCCGGCGTCCTTTGGTTGGACAAAACGGGCACACTGAGTTGCGGACGAATGAAAGTCGTAGCCTGGCACGGTGACAACGAAGGCCTACAGTACGCTGCATCCATTGAAAAATCCATTCATCATCCAATGGCTGATGCTATTTGTGATTTCGCGAAACGCAAAAGGTTGGCGGTGACCGTGGCCACCGAGCTAGAACACCAACCAGGAAAAGGGGTCAAGGGCTTCGTGGAAGACGTCTTGGTGGTGATTGGCAATGAAGAATGGCTAAATAAAGAGGGGATTGCAATTTCTGTTGAATGGCTGGATTTGCAAACGAAAGCGTTAGCGCACGCACGTACCGTGGTCTGGATTGCCATCAGAGGCGTCGTAGGAGGAATGTTCGAGATAGGCGATCCGATTCGGCCTGACGCGGTTGAGACATTGCGATCTATTTCCGATAGAGGTTGGCGCATGGGAATACTCTCCGGTGATCGCCAGGAAATCGTGGATTCCATGGCCAGACTCCTGCGCAACGATGGAATAGCAATCGATGAGGCACTAGGACAACAGAGCCCTGAAGACAAATTGAGCGTTATTCGACGATGCAAGAAAGACACCACTCGACCTTGCGTGATGGTTGGCGATGGTGTTAACGATGCAGCTGCGCTGGCAATAGCCGATGTCGGAATTGCATTGCGTGGAGGAAGTGAGCAATCTCTGTATGCGGCACCCATTTTTCTTGCGAACGGAAGACTGTCATCGGTTTTAGAACTGATTGAAGCTTCCGTTTTGGTAGTCCGAGGAATTCGACGATGTTTCGCAGCGTCGTTGGTTTACAATGCAATCACGATAACGCTCGCGATGATGGGCTGGATTCATCCATTAATCGCAGCGGTGTTGATGCCATTGAGTGGTTTGACCGTACTTGCGATGGCCATGTCGACAAACGCTTTTACAGGAAAGGGTTCAAAATGAGTGTGCTCTACGTTGCTTTGCCCGTCGCCTTGCTGCTGGGCGGGTCCGCGCTCATCGCTTGCTTGTTGTGCATCCGAAGCGGGCAATACGATGATTTAGAAACCCCGTCTGTCAAACTACTTAATGATGAGTTAAAGCCATGAATTTTGCACTTGTTCCGCTGATGAACATGATCCAATAAGGACAATAGTATGTTGGAGCCGCAACCAGCCAAGTCTCAGTCCCATGAAGGTCCCGTTTTTGATGCAGCCGTTTTGGAAGCGATCTTGAATACTGCAGTGGATGCGATCCTGACTATCGATGAGCGGGGTATCGTCCTTCAGGTAAATCCAGCGTTTCAACATCTTTTCGGTTTTACTGCAGCCGAGGTCCTCGGCAAGAACATTTGCATGCTGATGCCTGAGCCTGATCGATCTGCTCATGATGGTTATCTCCTTCAATACATGAAGACCGGCAAGGCAGCCATTATAGGAATTGGCCGACAGGTAATGGGGCAACGCAAAGACGGATCGCTCATTCCAATCGATTTGGCAGTAAGTGAGTTAATGGTAGGCGATCGAAGACTTTTACTGGGAT
>JANLUJ010001409.1:0-3561 GCA_031363425.1 Pirellula sp. | reverse complement strand
GAACTGAACGATCCGATCCTGCAAGAAAAGCTCTTTAAAACGCAACTCGATGGCATGGCCGAAGAAGATTCCATGGCCAAAATGGATCACGACTTCGTTCGTGCCCTTCGATACGGAATGCCGCCCGCTGGCGGACTTGGTATCGGAATCGATCGATTGATTATGTTACTCACCGACTCGCGCAGTATTCGCGACGTTATTTTGTTCCCACTCTTGCGTCACGAAAACTAGGACGACCGACTAAAAAATGGAAGCTGGAATTGTAGGTCTACCGAACGTAGGCAAGAGTACGCTGTTCAATGCATTAACCGGATCGCAATCTGCGCAAGCGGCAAATTATCCGTTTTGTACCATCGATCCCAACGAAGGCATCATCAGCGTGCCAGACGATCGATTGAATCGGATTGCGAAATTGGTCGGCCCGCAAAAAGTTATTCCGGCGATGCTCAAGTTGGTTGACATTGCGGGTATCGTCAAGGGTGCAAGCGAAGGGCAGGGGCTTGGTAACAAGTTCCTCAGTCACATTCGCGAGGTCGACGCGATTCTGCAAGTCGTTCGCTGTTTCGCCGATCCCGACGTCATACACGTTGGGGGCAAGGTGGATCCATTGTCTGACATTGAAACGATTGACATGGAGTTGATGTTTTCGGACATTCAAACGTTGGAAAATGCGTTGCCCAAGGCCGAGCGGGCAGCTCGCGGCGGCGACAAAGAAGCCAAGTTGCGTGTTACAGCGATTCAGCACTGCATGGAGCAACTGAACAAAGAGTTGCCCCTGAGGAAAATGGTATTGGATGAAGTTGAAGCCAAGGCGATTTCTAGTTATGGACTAATGACTGCCAAACCCATTCTTTACATTGCTAATGTCGATGACACAGATTTGCACGGCACAAGTGAATTGGTTGGTAAGATTCGAAAGTTTGCGGAAACTGTAGGGGCCCAAGTGGTTCCTGTTTGCGCGAAGCTTGAGGCCGAAATCGCGGAATTAGATGAGCCGGATCGGACAGAGATGTTGAAGGCGGTGGGGCTTGAGGAACCTGCCTTACAGTCGGTTGCTCGCAAAGCGTACCAAACTTTGGGTTTGCAAAGCTACTTTACGGCGGGCGAAAAGGAAGTCAGAGCTTGGACGGTTCCAGTGGGCGCAACGGCGCCGCAGGGGGCTGGTGTTATCCACAGCGATTTCGAACGCGGGTTCATCCGTTGTGAAGTGTTTACGCTTGCCGATTTGGAAAAGTATGGGACAGAGAAGGAAATTCGACTGGCCGGTAAACTCCGCACAGAAGGTAAAACATACATTATGCAAGACGGGGACATTTGCCACTTCTTGTTCAATGTTTAATTTTTTGAGGCATATACAATCCTCGAAGCGGAGCGGGGAAATCCGCCGGGCCGTAGCCGCGCGTGACGGAAATCGTATCGAAATAGACATCGGGATACCGGCGGCTAGCGCCTCACCGCTCACAAAATCAGTACCATTCGAATAGCGCCCACGGCTCAAGTTTTAACTAATCATGAAAGACAAACGTGCTGCATCGTAGGCTACTATCTGCCTTTGTTCTAATCGCGGTCTCGCTATTTCTGATTGGCTTGGATCTGTGGTACCCCATCAGAGGTCAACTCGGCGTTTGGATGATTCCGTTGTATTTTTTCATGACTCTAGGGACCGCGGTGGAAGTAAGTCAACTTCTAGCCAAGCGTTGGCCAGTCGATGTGAAGAGCGTGCTTGTTCATTGCTGTATCGCTTCGATAGTCATGCTTTTTCCAATTTGGTACAGTGTCGCAATGAACAAGACATATCCGATCGATTGTCCGGTCGGTAGAACTGGATGGGTGCTTATCGGCGTTCTCAGTGCGATCGGTAGCAGTGGCCTGCAGGCGATGTGGCAATTTAGCAAGATGCCCCCTTCTTTGTTTTTAAGTGAAAACATACCGACGACCGAGCGAACAACCTTGGCTTGGATTTTGTCTTCGTTCGTGATCACTTATGTTGTGGGTTGTCTGAGTTTTTGGTTTTTGGTTCGAATGCACGGAAGTTCGCTCGACGGAATGCTTCACTTAATTGCGTTGCTTGCAATAATTAAGTTTGCAGACGCGGGAGCGTATTTTGCAGGCAAGTCTTTTGGCCGTCATAAGTTGATTCCAACGATTAGTCCTGGCAAAACTATCGAAGGACTAGTGGGCGGCATGCTTCTGAGCATTGTCGTTGCCTATTTTTTCCTAAGAGTGCTACTACCGTGGTGTGGTGTTCCAGCAGGTGGTTTCATCTGGGGACCTGCCTTGATCGGTTGTGTATTAACGTTAGTAGGGCTTGTAGGAGATTTGTTGGAGTCGATGGTAAAGCGGACGGTCGGGGCTAAGGATAGCGGGGCCCTGCTGCCTGGCCTCGGAGGTGTCTGGGATGTTACAGATTCCTTGTTGCCGACAGCAATTGTCGGTTATCTTGGAATAATCGCCAAACTCACATGATCGAAACTCTTCGTCAACTGAGTCCGCGATGCCTTTTGTAAAAGCAATCAAACAAACGTATGTCTGAATCGACATTGACTCTTTCGGACCCCCATTTGGCACTTCAGCTCTTTGGTCCGCAAGATACCAACCTTCGCTTGGTCCGAAATCAACTTGGGGTAGCGATAACGCATCGCAGTGGCCAAATTCGCATTTCTGGACCGGGCGACTCCGTTCGGCTGGCTACTGAAATACTAGAACGACTAAAAGACAAGGTCACACGAACGGGCACGTTGGGTCCCGATGAAGTTGCCGATGCACTCACACATGCCACGGGCAAAAACAATACTCCTGCATTTGAGCGACAGGAATTGCAGATCGGAAATGCTGGCAGACGCATTAAACCTCGAACGGAAGGCCAGGCGGTCTATGTCGAGGCGATTCGCAGCCACGACATGACATTTTGCATTGGGCCAGCGGGTTGCGGGAAAACGTACTTGGCCGTTGCAACCGCGGTCGAAGCGCTCAAAGCCCGACAAATCCGTAAGATTGTGCTGGTTCGCCCAGCGGTCGAAGCCGGTGAAAGCCTTGGTTATTTGCCTGGAGACTTGCATGAGAAATTGAATCCGTACCTTCGGCCTTTGATGGATGCCATCAACGAAATGGTCGATTTAGATCAAGTGAAATTCTTGATGGAGCAGGATTTGATTGAGGTCATCCCGTTGGCGTATATGCGAGGTCGAACGCTAAATCAAGCATTTGTTATATTGGATGAAGCTCAGAATGCGACCGTGGCCCAGATGAAGATGTTTTTGACCCGGATGGGTGAGGGCTCCAAGATCGTAGTGTCTGGAGACATTACCCAAGTGGATTTGCCATCTGGTGTTTCTAGTGGTTTGCGTGACGCAGTTCAGCGACTACAAGGTATCGAAGGAATTAGCTTTGTTCGACTTAACGAAGGTGATATAGTACGACATCCATTGGTTCGGCGCATTGTTGCTGCATACGATGGTCCAAGTCATGGACCAAACGCAAATCGTCCCTCAAGTGGAAGTTCGGCAGGCAGCCGACCTTTCCCTACCAACGATCGCTAAGCTCGCATATACGCCAACGGGA
>JANLUJ010001402.1:0-3772 GCA_031363425.1 Pirellula sp. | reverse complement strand
GTTTGATACACAGGCTTTGGAGCAATGTTCGATCTACTTCAGTCTTTACGGTCGCTTCGAATCGACTGGGTCTTTCTTCCCATTCCATGGCCATCAACGCAGCATGAACCGCATCCTGTTCCAAGTATGTGTTTTCATGGTTACTTGTCGATTGGTCCATTGAGTGAGATTCGAAACGAAAGGTATAGTACGGACCTATTTTTGGTAATAGTGACCTTTGCCAATCTGGTATCAATTCGTCTGAAATTAGAAGATCCACGAGTGAGTCGCGAAGTCTCAATTCAAACATACCGTCATCCTCGACAACCATGATGTCCGTCTTTTTCCAATCATGAATTCTGAAGATTGGTTGATGCTCAAGGCGTCTTATCTTGCCTGGAGAATCGATGGCGCTTCGGAACAAGCGAAGTTCGATATCCGCCACGCGATTCTTTTGGATGTGCCCCCAACTCACGTTCACCGTTCGAAGGTTCTCGTTCGATTCTGTGTCAGCCTGAACAGAAACCGGATCATTTGGATCCATAGAATTGACACCGAGAATACTCCATCCAGGTGAGATTAATAGTTGGATCTGACTTGTGTCTTGTTCCGCAAAAAAGAGCTTTGCCCGAATCACCGCCAAAGTTCCCTCCCGTTTGTTTGCCAAACGCGTCAGGACTTCACAACGCTTTGAAGAAATGCTTTTTTCAACTCCGATTGTCAAGTTGGGTGGAGATTCATACCATGAGTATTCGATTCGAGTCACGTCCGGCTTGGAGTCTCCGGTTGGCTCGGTGATTCGACCGGTTTGGCACTCAACGTTGGTGATTCGCCATGGGGCTTCGCTGTGAATGACAGTTGTTCCCGTCATCACATAACCGCGTTCAATAGCAATGTTTGGCAGGCTTAGTTTATCTAGCTTTTCTGCTTCCAGCGGCGAAAGGAACTCAGCAAAAATACTTGCAGGCTTGGCAGGGAAAGCACCCTGAAAAATATTCCCCATATTCCATTGAATCCATCCGTTTTCGACCTCCCAATCAACATCTTGTTGATTGATCATGAGGCGTCGAAGTCGTGCACCTTTTTCGAGACTCATTCGCATCTGCGGTTGTTCCTGCGAGGCAAATACTTCCGCCTCGCAAGTGGTACGAATCTCTTGTCCTTCGATAAAATGTTCGTTGTTTTGCGACGGAACCAGTTGCATGTACCGCTTGAAATCGCTTGCAAACGAGTCATCCCGCAAACGATTCACAGCGCCCAAAGCGATTGAAAACGAAGCGATAGGACTGCCTCCAAGTTCGATTATCCACAGAGACTCGGCGCTACTATTAGACAAACTCTGCTCACGAACCTTTTCCCTCGCAAAGTCTTTCCAGTCCGTTATTCGACGATCTATTTCTACCCATTCACCGACGCGCCTTGCAACGGTAAGGCTGTCTTCAACAACCGCCTGAGGCGGTAATGCAAGAACTAAGCAACTATTGGCGCACCTTGGGATCTCAAATGAAAATTTAAGATGGTTTGGTGTGCTCCCTAAATCAGCCCTCGCGGACCAACCAAATGACAACGGAAACTGCCGTCGCTTCGCGGCGTTAGCGGTTTCCGTAGCTTCACTGGGATTCACGGCAATCTGAGGTAATCCCTTAACGTCGAATATCCACGTTGGCGACGTTTGCATTTCAGACTTCCTGTCCAATGCCGGCGGCACTTGTACTGCAAGCGACCAAGGGCTCAGCGTGAATCGCTCACCAGAACGAGGCGTTCCTACCATGGTCAATTGCGAGCGTTCCGAGAATAGGTCTGAACCAACGAGCTTTGCAACGTAGTACATTGACTGCAACTGAATCCTACCTGACGCATCTGTCAAATTATCGCTAGTCGCTTCATCAGTGAACTTTGAAAATTTTTGAAGGAGTTCCTCCAACCGATTGACCTCGATTGGACGAAAATCCTCTATTCCAATTGAATCGAGATCTTTGCCTGGAACGAAAACTCTACGATAGGCAATACCGCGCGATCGAATATCGTCTTGCTGGCCGCTACCTACCGATGCCCACACAAACAACAGGCAAAACAAAAATGCAACCTTGGTTCCGATTGCATGGAAATGTGCTTTAGTCATCATTTCCCAATATCCCCGTCTGGAGAAATGGTAGTCGATGGAGACCTTTCTGCTAACGCAAAGTTGTCTGTGCCGGTAGCGACATGCTTAGTCAACACGCCAAGAGATGTCTGCGCAGGGATCCGAGCCGCCGAAGGAATCAAATGTGACTGAGGCCTTAAATGAAAGACGCTTCGACGTCTTGCTCGTCGGTCAACGGTCCACTTCAAAATCGAATACATGGCCGCAATTCCAATGGCGGCGATAAAGCATTGAACAATCGCGATAGAAAGATCCCATGCCCATTGAGAGAAAGCCAAGCTCGAAAGCAGCAATAAAATAGTGATCCAAGGTTTGCGTATCCACCTAAATTCCATGACGAAAAATGATCCCAACAGTACCAATAACGCGACAGGTGCCCAAAGCAAATACCTCGGTGCCGTCCACACCGTCATCGCTACAGTGTGGTCTAGAGAATAGAAAACATACTGATTGGTTTGCTGGCTGACGAAAGGTTGAGTTGTAGCACCGATTTGGCTCGCAATCTTGTCTTGAGTCAGGTCACTTTTCCTTCCGAACCAAAGGTCTTGCCATCTCCACCGGTACCCGGGAGATAGCGTGGAATCGTTGCCGATCAAATGCACGGTAGTCGGTAATACAACCTGCCAAACCATAGGAGCTCTGGAACTGCAATTGATTATCCGTGGCGAATCTGCCTGCAGCGATTTTAGCCATTGTGATCGATTCGGCGACCAAAGAAAGACTTCCAATACATAGACGCGATCCGTAGCTAAACGTTGGTTTGACTCGATAGAGTCCAAAGGGATATCAACGCGATTGATGTCGTTGGGGCTGCGGCTCGGAGTAGCTTTTCGGCCATTGACTAGAAACTCTCCATTGGTCGTTCGGGCGGCGGGTAAGTTTAACGAAACAGAGCTTTCACGCGTTTTGAATCGAAAAACGAACCGATCTCTTTGCTCGACTGCATTTACTATCGTTTGTAGCCACACCGACTCGACATCAACCACAGATTCGTTGGTAAACGACTGCAAACTTAGGCTCCCTACCAATCTCGGTTCTAGCCGCGATCTATCAAACGCAATTATCGATGCACCGTTTGTCTCTACTCGACGGCTTTCCTCGATTCCGCCAAGAGGGGATCTTATTGCACAGCGCAAGCCTACGTCATGTACGACTTCCCCACGAATCGTCCCTATTGAAACGGAGTCCTCAATGCTGTCTGACGCAATCCATGGCAATGGCCAATCGAAGGAGCTCTGTGAACCCGACAACGGGCTTCGATGACTTAGTCGTTTGTGAATTACTAGCTTGCGTTCATTGGACAGTTCTGCGGCAGCCTGGTTTCCTGTCAATGGAATCTGAAACCAAACGTAACGTTGTGCGTAAGAAGGAGAAATATATTGCGAAGTGAGTTCGGTCGGCAAGTCCGCAGTCGGCCGTCCGAAAACGACCGCGCCGTCAACGACTATTTGAACGCGATCGACCCTGTCGGGAACTCCAGATATGGGAGCACCGTCATCTAACCATTCCTTTGGCAAAGCTAGCCGTAAGGATTTTGGGGTTCCTCCAGAAGACAACAAATTCCATGTTTGAGAAATATCGATCATCTCATCCGTTAGTGAAACTCTTGTCTGCGAATTTCCGTCGATTATGGTTCCAGTGAACTTGGAG
>JANLUJ010001396.1:0-14185 GCA_031363425.1 Pirellula sp. | reverse complement strand
GATTTCTTGTGTCACACGAGGTTTTCCGAACAAGATGGAAAAATTCCGTGGGCCATTCGTTGAATGCGTCGGCAGGAGTGTAGAGGTGTTCAACGCACTCGAATTCCGACTCATCCCAATCCGTCAGGAATGCATCGCCGTCAACATTTGCTAAGACTCTGGTCAAATAGAGGTTTTCAATCAGCGGCATCGTCAAACGGTAGATTTCAGCTCCGCCCACGACAAAGGCTTTGAAGTCACTTGGTACTAGTTGCATTGCCGCCTCAATGGAGGTAACCACGATCGCTCCCTCGATGGTTGTGTTCTTGTTTCTCGATAGAACAATCGTTTGTCTACCCGGCAACGGTCTCCCGATCGATTCGAAGGTTTTTCTTCCCATCAGCAAGGTATGTCCCAGCGTAAGACGCTTGAATCGCTGAAGGTCGTTACGAAGTTTCCACGGCAGCGCGTTGCCGCGTCCAATCGTCCCGTTTCTGGCCACGGCGACTAGCGCGCTAAGTTGATTGATGCTCATTCCCTTAGCCTATAGTTTTTGTCTCTGCCTTGCCAGCATAGCCCGCTCCCACGTTCTTCTGTTATTGGATACATTGATATGCGGAGGACGTCGATTTGTCGTCCAGGAGTCTTTGAAAAATTTCCCAGGAGGTGGAGTCTATGTTTAAACGATTCAGTTGCTTCGGATCTTCAGTTGTTACAGTTTTTTTACTTTCAACTGCTCTGTCAACTTGTTTGTGGTCACAAACGCCGGCCAGTCAAGCCAGCAATACAAAACCTCTTCCTAATGGCTCATCGAATGCGACTAACTCAGGCCCCGCTACTGTTACGCAACA
Organism: Pirellula sp.; assembly: GCA_031363425.1. Lineage (GTDB taxonomy): Bacteria > Planctomycetota > Planctomycetia > Pirellulales > Pirellulaceae > JBKCUI01. The sequence continues at coordinate 13,355 of JANLUJ010001396.1, read as the reverse complement.
CGATCTCGAACATGCAGCCCTCATGCGCTTGATTGAATCGATCGAACCATATCACAAACAAAAGGAACTCAAGGGAACTGCTACTTTGTCTGGTTCCACAACCATGCTGGCGATCGGTAAGTTGTGGTCGGAACGATTCAAAAAATTTCATCCCGAAGTTGTATTTAACAGAGGAGAAGATGGAACTGACGTTGGGATCAAATCCTTGTCCGAAGATCCAACCGTCATTGCTGGTGCGAGTCGTCCACTCTCGGATGCGGATTTGGCTCTCTTGAAGAAAGGGAAATGCAAGGATCCGCTAAGTATCATCGTAGCCCTGGATCCGCTCGCGCTTTATGTTCACAAAGACAATCCAATTGCGGGTGTTTCACCAGAACAATTGGAGTCTATTTTTCGTGCGGCTGGCGGCGCGGGGAAACACGCGGCAACTTGGGGCGACTTGGGAGTGATCGGCGAAATCGCAAAGAAACCAATTCGCATTCATTCTCGTAGCGAAGTTAGCGGAACGACCAACTTTATCAAACAACTCGTTCTTCGCGGTGGAGAGATGGCAAAGGAAGCTCAATCGCATAGAAGTAGCGATGAAGTATGCGCTGCGATCGGACAGGATCAAGCCGGCGTTGGGATTTGCGGCTTCGGCGAAGCGACCGCGCAGGTAAGACCTGTCTCGTTAATTCTAAATGGCGTGAGAGTGCCAGCTACCGAACAAAGCTTTCTTTCAGGCCAGTATCCCTTTGTTCGTCCCCTAATGCTGATCATTGACAAGTCGCAAATGGCAACCGACGGCGGTCTTAGAGAATCCATGCTTCGATATGTTTTGAGTCGGGACGGTCAGTTGGAAGCCGTTCGCGAAGGGTTCTTCCCGCTCGATCCAGCCTTTATCCGCAAGCAACTTGACCTCATCAGTGGCCCACAAATGCGTTAACTCGATTGGACTCCAAAACCCTTCTTCCTTCGATAAAGTACACCCACATGAAAACTCTAAAAATACTCCTCGTGGCCATTGCTTCTTGCTCGCTTCCAACATCTTGTTTTGGACAGGCAAGTTGGCTCGATTTCTCGAGCGCTATTCCGAAGGTCATGATTCCTGGAGGAACTCCCAACTTCAACATGCCCTCGCAAGGCTTCCCGTCAACCTCTGGATTCCAACCCTCAGCGTACGCCAATTCGAATTCATCCAATCCAGCTGGGTTTAGTCCAAGTGGATTCAATCAAGGTGGATTCAGCGGGGCTGGCCAGATGCTTTCCCCTGCTCGCAAGGACTGGAAACTCGGGGTATATGTTCAGAACACCGAGGCCGGCGCAGTCATCACGCAAGTTGCCCAGGCAAGCGCAGGACAGCAAGCTGGCTTGCAACCCAATGACGTCATCGTTGCCGTAGGCGGTTCCCGAATTGGCAACTATGACAACCGAATCGTTGAGCTTGCTGATGAGATTCGAAGATACACGGATTCGATGGGACGCGTGTCGCTGCTAGTGTTCAATTCCCGCCAACGAACGCTCGTCGCCATGCCGGTCTCGATGAACTCCTCATCGAGCACGTTGACTGGCATCGTTGCCACGCGAGATCGATCGCAGCTACCTTATGGTGCGACACTGATGGTTCAACTACAAAATGTTTCCAGACCATATTCCGAAATAGCAGGTGGAAAATCGGTTACAAGTGCTGATGGATTCGGCCCTTTTCCGTTCGAACTGCACTTCGATCCGAGGTATATCGACGCAAGAGATCAATACCAATTGAATGCTTCGATATCTGTTGGAAATCAACTGGTTTACGGACTTCCCCAGCCATTGCAGGTGGATGTGAATAACTTTGGGCAACCGTTGAATCTCTTGCTAGAGCAAGCCATCAACGGACAGTCTTTCACCAATCCGCCCAATTACACCGGCATACCGGGCAACGTAATAAGTGCTGGTTACTCCGGCAACATGGGGCCAAATGTGCTGAACGACCTGTTTCTGAAGTTGCTCGGGCGAGCTCCGAGCGCAGCAGAAGTTGTTGCATGGCAATCCTATCTACAGCAAGGCAACTCGATTAACGATCTCCAGATCAAACTGATGTCCAATTACAAGTTCCGAGAGAGATTTCCAAATGATGCTATGTATGTTCAACAATTGATGACATCATTGACTAGCCGAGCTCCGAATCAACAAGAAGTAGCCTTTTGGACCTCGCGATTGCAGGCCACTGGTTCGCCTGAAGTTGTTATCGCCGAGATTCTCCAGAAGAACCGATAGAGGCAGCAAGATCGAAAGAATGCATGCCGCTTGGGCAATCGGTAGCGGCTAGGAAGTTATTTTAGGTTGCGTTGAGTTCTCTGCTAATGATTGGAGCTGTCTTATTCGATAACTCTTACGTCATGAGCTGAGCTCAACGCTACATAGGAATGTCGGCGTCCGTGTTCAGCGATTAATCTCACCAAAATACTCCCAAACTGTTGTTTGGAACGCCGATGGCCACGGAAGGCTGACTCAGCCACGGCGCTGATTCAGTCTTTTTCGCATTAGCGACCAACCAACGAAATCATAAGGTTTCTCGCGATGCGTTGCCAAACATTACGTTCCGCCTTTCGTGCCGTCATTGCGGCCGGACTCATTGCATCGTGTCAGAATGCGACGCTCAATGCTTCGTGGAATGACAGTCTCCATCCTGTCGGCGGCACTTGCTTCGTTCATGATCTTCAGTGGGATCAATTCCATTCGCCATCTCGGGCGCCTTTTGCGACCAAGTCCGTTATTGCAACAGAACCTGACATCCTTTCGGTCGCCGCCCACGAGACAGATCTGTGTATTGCTGCCGCCAAGCAGTTTGAGCTCCGAATGCATGTCGATGCAATCATCTCTTCGATCGGTATGCTGACCAAGCGAATTGCAGACAACGGCACAAATCTACTTTTCAATTTTTCTCGATCTCGAATTGCGCTGGTTTCGTCGATCGAAAATAGCGCTGTCGAGCTTGTCCAATGGATCAAGATCCCAAACTCGCTCCCGTTGACCATTGCTCAATCGGCAGACGATCTCGATTTTGAAGGCGATTGGAATTGCGGACAATGGTGCCAGGCCCCTCAAGGATTCGCTTCAAGACAGCTACCCCTCCGGGACGGTCCAAATGTTTTTGTATACTCGCTCAACAGCGAGAGAAAGTCGTTAGAATCCGATCTCTGTCTTGCAGAATCCGATTTTTTTCAAGCAGAAAAAGCGATGGATACGATTTCGAATCCAGTATCCTCAGTCATTCCTACTTGGCAGGTGGGTATTGATCCCGTTTGTCCAGAAGTAAATGAAAGCAGTCCCGCGTGTCGTTGGAGTGATAATTATACACAACCGTCGATCTGCTGCCCCCTTGACCATTTTGCGTGCGAAGCTATCGCCGCTGAGCCTTGTGCCATGCCATCCGTCCCAACAGGAATTCGCCCTCCGACTCTGGATGCAGAATACAATGATCAAGAGGCGGCCTTAGCAGCCGACTACTTGGATGAGCCAACGCTAGAAACGGCACGTACGTTTTCGCCATGGTCATCTAGAAATGGAATGAGATTCGCTTTTGGCGACCATGCACCCAGGATGCCTGAGTCGCAACCACCGTTTGCCACCTTCTCGAAAGAAGATCTGCAAACGGCCTCCCGATCTTCCGCCCGAACTCTAGGTGACTGGCCATGCTATCCAGACTTCGCGGAATCGAAACCCAATGGCATCTTGCTTCCGCTTTCTTATTCGCATCGAATGGCGATAGACTTCGCGATGAATGCCATTTCCAATCCCGTGGCTAATTCGAGAGTTCGGTTATCCAAGGGCCTAGCTAGTCCAATACGTATGCTAGGACAGTTCTTGGTCGATTTTGCCGGCAAATTGGATACTCAAATAGAACAGATTGAGATGGCCAGACGGGATATCAATCAACGTTAAGCAGGACACCGGTCACGCGAAACTGGTTCGCCGCGATTTAAACTGAGGCAGAGGATTCGCTCAACCAATTGACAAGGCTCTTGTCGGGCACTTGTATCTTCAAGACTGGAGCGAATTCCTCGAAGGATTTGTCCACCTCGGTCATCAGTTGAGGTAAATCGATGGCTCTTGCATTCGTAATGCGTTCGACCCCGCTCAAAAACTCACCCTCATCGTCCCACTGTTCGTCACGGCACGATGGTAACAAGGACGCCAACGCTACGCATGCCGCATCAATGCGTGGCTTCGGACCGTCCAACAATTCGTTCAACGCTGGATGGCGTTCAATCAGGACGGCAAACTCTTCAGGTAACCTCCAGTTGCGGCACAAGGCGGCCGCCGCCTGCGCATGATCCCAGCCAAACAACTCCATCTCGAGCGAGGATAACCTTAGTCGCTCTTTGCCACGTCGCTCGACGAGCCCCTCATATTGCTCAGGGAGTGCTTTGAGCAAGAGTGGAATGGCCATATCTTGAAGCAGGGCAGCCGCAAATAGGTCCTCTGCGTTAGGCAGCCGAAGTTCGCGTCCTAGACTGCGCGCAAAAACGGCCCTGCGCAGAGAATCCTGCCATAGACTCTTTAGATCGAAAGGACCGAACTTAGGATTCGGTACCAGCGAAAAAACCGCGCTCCATAAAGCAAAGTTTTTGATCGTTCGTACTCCAACGAGTGTCAGTGCTTGTTGGATCGAAGCGATTTCCCTGGAGAATCCGAAGTAGGAGGAGTTTACAAATCGTAATACTTGCCCCATCAATCCAGCATCTGCCTCGATGGGCTTGGCGTATTCAGCCGGTCCATTCTTCGGGTCCTGCGACAGTTCAAGCAATCGCAAAGCACTTGTCGGCAGTGCAGGTAGTTGGGTATTCGCAAGTACTTCGTTTAAGTTGCGAACATCGATTTTTTGGGGCATGGCAAGAATCTCATAGAAGTGAAGTGGCTTTACTGATTGCAACGCAGCGAAGCCATGGGGTTTTGTTCAATAGCAAAGTTAGGTCTGATAATTGGCGAAGTGGAATCGCGGGAATGCATTTTTCTGATACCTCCCAAAATGAGTGGGCAAAGGAGACGATTTTGCCAATCATGACGTCCACGACGTAGTATGGCCCCCTCCATAGCGGCGATTCCCTTTATTTTAATTGTTTCTGTGGTTCTTGGTGCAACCCCAGCGAGACGGCCGATCATATCGATCGTTCTGAATAAGTTGACTCGCCCCACAATTGTTAACGATTCGCAGGAAGCGATCCTCTCATGACCTTCCCGGCTGACGTACATCAAAGTGTCGATTGATCGCATTACGCATTTTGCCCTGAGCTTACCGAGCAAACCATGGATCTTGTCCAAGTTCACAACCTTTGCAAGAGTTACCCCGACTCAGTACTTGGCGAATTCGTCGCACTCGACAATGTGAGCTTTGTCGCAAAAGCTGGTGAAGTATTCGGATTGCTTGGCCCCAATGGAGCAGGAAAAACATCCGCGCTTCGAATCCTAGCAACGATCTTGCAGCCAACTTCAGGTTCGGTCCGCGTCTTTAACTTCGATGTAACAAAACAAGCAGACTATGTCCGACATTCCATAGGCTTTGTGTCAAACAATACAGCTATTTATGATCGAATGAGCGCCTGGGAACTCGTCGAATATTTCGGACGATTGTATGCCTTGCCCGACGATCACCTTTATCCCCGAATGGAAAAGATTTTTCGTACTCTTCAAATGGAAGACTTCAAGGAATGCCCTGGCGCGAAGATGTCGACCGGAATGAAGCAAAAGACTTCCATTGCGCGAGCGCTCATACATGATCCTCCCGTATTGATCTTCGATGAAGCGTCGCTCGGTCTGGACGTCATGGTCGCCAGAGCACTTCAGTCTATCGTTATGGACCTGCGAGATCAGGGTAAGTGCATTATCTACTCAACCCACATTATGCGGGAAGTAGAACGACTTTGTGATCGAGTGGCAATCATCTACAAAGGCAAAGTGATCGACACCGGCACGCTCGAAGACCTTGCAGATCGACACCACCAGAACGACTTCGAAGAGCTATTCTTCCAACTGCTAATGTTAGGGGATTGCCAGCCCACTCAAAACCGAACCCAAACGGCCCTTCCTCAATCCTCGACTTCAAGCGCAATGCACGCCAAGGTGGGTTCACGATGAATTGGTCGCACGTTTTACTCATTTTTCATCGCGAAGTTAGAGACCAGTTGCGCGATCGACGAACGATGTTCACAATCTGCATCTTGCCTTTGCTGCTCTATCCATTGATGGGGATGGTGATGATGCAGGTTGCACAATTCCATCGAGAACAGCACGTGACTATCGGCGTGGCGGGCTATGAAAACTGGCCCGAGAACTTCCCCCTATTTACAGACGTCCAAAACGATAAGATCCGTTGGAAAAAAATCCCAGCCGGCGATGAATTCGTGGAGGCTTTCGAATCGTCAGAACTACAGAACAATTCTGCAGACGCGGGTCAACTAATGCCCGCCTTGAGTCTTCGAAGTAACAATCCAATTGCCGCAGAACAACTCTTGAGGCGGTTAGAATCTGACGCAATCATCTGGGTTCCACCAGGTTATAAAGACTCTATTTTGAAAGGGCCCCTTGTGGTTCTCAGCAACCAACGCTGGGAACGCTCGCAATTGGCCGTTCAGTCTCTCAACGAACGGATCGGCGAATGGCATTCGAATTGGGTACGCAGCCATTTGAAGTCAACCGAAATCGGTCCTTCGATAATGGATCCTCCTCGGGTACTGCGTGTAGATGTCTCCCATGCGGATATGAAACGCGCAATCGTGTGGTCCAAGATCTTACCTTTCGTTATGCTTGTCTGGGCACTCACAGGTGCATTCTATCCCGCCATCGACTTATGCGCCGGTGAAAAGGAACGTGGAACTCTCGAGACTCTATTGTGCAGCCCCGCTCGCCGTAAAGAAATAGTTTGGGGAAAACTTCTGACCGTTATGTGCTTCAGCATCGGAACGGCACTCCTGAATTTAGCCAGCATGCATACTACGGCAGGCATTGTCATGTCGCGCTTTTCCGGCCTGGGCGCCGGGGATATGGTCGCTGCAATGGGTCCATTGCCTCTGCACTCCATGGGATGGTTGATCCTCTTAGTCATTCCTATATCCGCGATGTTTAGTGCTCTCGCGCTCGCGGTTGCCTGCTTGGCCCGTAGCACCAAAGAGGGGCAATACTACTTGATGCCATTGCTCTTAGTTGGCATGCCGTTGGTGATGCTACCCATGATACCCGGCGTCGTTCTTTCACCCGGAACGAGTATCGTTCCGGTCACTGGAGCTGTGCTGATTTCTCGAGCGTTGATGGACGGGGAATTCACGCACGCGCTGCTCCACCTGCCAACCGTGGCGACGGTTACTATTCTGTGCTACCTTCTTTCGGTCCGCTGGGCCGTTAGACAGTTTGAGAGCGAGAGCGTTATGTTTAGTGATAGCGAACGTTCCTCAATGTCTCAATGGATTCGCAATGTTTGGCGACAAAGAGAAGATACCGCAACTCCAACGGAATCCGTACTTTGCGGCCTATTAATCTTAGTTTGCTTGTTCTTCGGTCGACTTGCATTTAGCGGAATGCCGCTAAATTGGACTTCCATTGTTCAATCTTCCATCGTCATTCAAGTCGGTATGATCCTTGCTCCCGCATTGATCATGGCAACAATGTTGACCCGTTCAGTCCGGAAGGCCCTCCGGTTGAATCGCCCTGGCGTGATAGAGATGTTTGTGGCCGCGTTGCTCGCAATTAGCCTACACCCAACCTATGCAGCCTTCGCTTCGATGGTCGGAGCCGAATACAAACTCGGCGAACAAACCATCGAAATGCTGTCGCAATTTGATTCGATCATTGGCAGCGCACCTATTTGGAGCGTCTTGTTGGTACTCGCTCTAATCCCGGCCGTCTGCGAAGAACTGGTTTTCCGCGGATTCCTATTCGCAGGACTTGAAAGAAATGGTGGGTACGTTCGAGCTATTCTTCTAACCTCGGTGTTCTTCGGCCTTTCCCACGGAGTCCTCCAGCAAACAATTACCGCCTCGGTGATCGGACTATTGCTAGGATGGCTAGCCTATCGCACGGGCGGAGTCGCTTGCACAATCGTTTTCCATTGTGTTCACAACTCCATTTCCATGTTGATTGCAGCACACTCAAGCCGCGGTACTGGAATTCCACAATGGCTCACTTGGGCCCTGGAGAAAAACAACCACCAACTTTCCTATTCTGGGACTTGGTGCACGCTCAGTGTTGGTATCGCCATCACACTAGTTGCTTGGTTCGCGACGAAAGGATCGTCTACCGTCAAGCCTGCGGTACTCTTGAATCCAACCGGTCGAACCGGTGGTTCATACGGGCGTTTTGGCTACCCAAAGAGTTAGAGCAAAAACGATCGCTGGGAACGGACTGAATACACTCGTTCCCAGGGCTCCTGCCGGGGATTACACTCGTTCCCAGGCTCCTGCCTGGGAACGGACTGTCTTCGAGGCTCTGCCTCCCGCATCCTTGGATTTAACGATGCGACGGCAGACAGAGCCTGGGAACCCGTTGGTGGCGTTCGCCGAGAAGTATCGAAAAAAAGGGAATAATAATTGTCATGTTTCCAAAGTGACGTATGGTTTCAATATCAACCGCTATTGCATTGCGAGTTGGATTCACCAATTGAAGATGGGACAAAGAATGGCCAAGCGTCGCCTCCAAAAGTATGTCGATAGAGAAGTGCAATCCAGTCTCTTGCGAAGACTAAGCGTACATTGGGTGTTGTTCATGGTAGCCAATGTTATGGCAATCACGCTTTGGACAAAACTAGTCGACACTCCGATGGACCCCTGGTCCGATACTTTTACCCTGTCTTGGCAAAGGCTCATTCCGTTTGCCTTAGTTTCACTCGCTTTGACGCCCGTATTTGTATGGGATGCCATCAAACTTTCGAATCGATTCGCAGGCCCGATCGTACGTGTACGACATGCACTAGCTCAAATCGCAGATGGTCATTCCCCCAAACCAATAGAATTTCGCAATGGCGACTTCTGGAAGTCACTTGCGATCGATTTGAATCGTGCTTTCGCAAAAAACCTTGTGTCGAAACCAGCATCGACCATCGAAAAGCGCTAGTTCAATTCGCTTTACGACGGAGAGAATCGTGCGATCCATTGTCCATGATCGGAAGATAAAACGGAAGCAAAAAAAAGGTGCAGCACTCGTAGAATTTGCTGTATGCATGCCAGTCATAATGATCCTCATTCTTGGCAGCATGGAAGCGACAAGTGCAATTTTCGTTCGACAGGCCCTGACGACCAGCGCCTATGAAGGAATTCGCGAAGCGATTCGACTTAATGCAACCACCTCCAATGCAACTAACCGCGCTCAAGCGGTCTTGACCGCCCGACAGATTCGAAGCGCGAGCATTCAATTCACTCCGGCTGATATTAAGTCTGCTCCGCGCGGATCCGATGTCGTCGTAGAAGTCAGTGCACCCTACAGAGTGAATAGCCCGTTCTTTGGAAATGTGATTGCGGACCGAGTCACGACCGTTCGAACAGTGATGGTAAAAGAATGACAAACAACAATCGCCATCGGCAGTCCAATTCTCGACTTCCATTTCTTAAGACACGCAGACTCGCTAAACAACGTCGCGGCGCCATGCTTGTCCTCATCTGCGTGATGATCATTGCCTTCTTGGTAACGGTCGCCTTCTCGGTTGATATCGCTTACATGAACCTAGTGAAATCCGAACTGCGTTCAGCGACAGATGCTGCCGCCAAAGCAGCTGCTGAGACACTTGCGAGAACTCAAGACGTCACGGCCGCTACTGCCCGCGGAAAACAAATAGCCTTTGAAAACAAAGTAGCCAATAGTGGCCTTCGGTTGAGGGACGGCGATATTGTTTTCGGACGATCTCAAGTCGACAACTCCGGACGATTTGTCTTCACGAAAGGTGGTAGCCCAGCCAATAGCATACGTGTAAACGGACAACGCACAAACGCATCGTTATCCGGTAATGTTCAACTCTTCTTCGGTCGCATTTTCAACGTTCAAAACTTCCAGCCGGAAGAGTTCAGCACGGCGACGTATATTCAACGAGATATCGTCTTGGTCGTAGACCGTTCAGGATCGATGTTGGATTTCAATAAGTTCAATGATTTGCGATCAGCAATCGCGCTTTTCACGCAGATCTTAGACTCCAGTCCGGTCGACGAGCAAGTGGGTCTGGCGTCCTATTCGACCACCGAAAGCGAAGACGTCCAACTGACCACGAACTTATCCAACATCAACAATGCAATGAACGCGATGCCCGTAGCTGGTTTTACAAATATCTCCGGAGGAATAGACGCCGGCGGTAACATCATGGCCCGCGGGCGATCGAGGGACTTTGTGGAACGAACGATGATCGTACTAACCGATGGGCTGCAAAACCGCGGTCGTCCCGCTGCGTTCGCAGCAGCCGATCAAGCTGCACTTGGCACAACTATCCACGCCATAACTTTTGGTGCTGACGCAGACCAAGCAGCGATGCGACAAGTCGCCACCATCGGCAATGGACGATTTTTCCATGCTGCTAATGGGGCGCAGTTGCGCCAGGTCTTCACAGAGATCGCGTTGACACTCAGCACGATTATTACGGAGTAGACCACGCGAATGCAAAGACCACATCGAAACGCCCGACGACTCCATGCAACAAAACGCCGAGGCGCTGCCATGGCGGAAATGGCGATTACCAGCGGCTTGGCTTTCCTCTTCTTCTTCGCTGCGCTCGAGTTTTGCCGTGTATCCATGGTTCGACACTCCGTCGAGAATGCTCTCTACGAAGGTGCACGCCATGGAATCATTCCCGGGGCTACTTCAAGGGAAGTCCAATCTACTGCCCAAACCGTGTTGAGTCGCATCGGAGTGAACTACGCGACTATCGACGTTTCCCCCGCAACCATCCTGAATTCCACACCAGAAGTGAGCGTTCGGATCCGTTTGCCATTGGACCGCGGCCTCTTTGCACCAGCCCTTTTCTTCGTCGGGAAAGCGCTCGACCGAACGCTCGTGATGCAACGAGAAGGCGTTAGATAAAGCGCATAGCGAGTGTTTTCGTTCTTGCCATGTCAGTCCCCCGATTGCGGACGTACTAATCTTTCAACTTGCTTTTTAGTCGCCAGCAACCTGCTTTCTTCACGCACCACGGAAATATCCTACTGCTAACAAAACTAATCAAGGTCAACTATCTCTCCACCGCTTCGCGTCACGATACCGCGAAGGCTACTGGCGGACAGCTGTTCACTCAGGAACCGCACGGAACCGTCTAACATGGCGCTTAGGGCGCCGCCTGGATGTTGACTAAAAATTTCTTCGAAAGGACCACAATTGTTTTCAGTCCATGGGCAGCTTGGCGGTCCATTCAATGGAGACTTGTTGTTATTGATCATCTTGGAAACTCCATAGGCACAATCAGGATCACCCCATCTCCAAACTCTGCGTTTTTGTCCGTCAATCGGATCGATGTAGACATGATTCATTTGCATAATTTCACTTCTGCCAGCATCTTCGCCAAAGGAAATTGTGTTGCTTAACCCGTCCGTGATCTGAGCAATTCTTGGCCAACCATCTGTTATCCCACCATCGGCTCTCAAGAGTTTGTTCCGAAGACCTGTAACTGGATCGATATCAACGTAGTAAATCGGTCCGTAGTCGGTGCATCCAAAACCGGTAGTGTCGACCGCGCCAGGCCGAATCGAGTTCGATGGACAGACAAAGGTTGCGATACCCTGTTTTGCGGCGGCGATGTTTCCCGGCGTCTCATTGTATGCGTACCGCAAATCCAAGTTACCATAAATGTTACCATGCTCAATGTAAGGCAGGATCGAGGTAAAAACAGAGTGCCTTCCAAATGTTGTTGAGGCCGGTACGGTCGCGTAATTTGTACCTTGACCGGCAGATGGCAATCGCTTGAATGCCGACTCATAATTGTGCACGGACAAGACTAGTTGCTTGAGATTGTTGGAGCATTGAATTCTGCGAGCAGCTTCGCGTGCCGCCTGAACTGCTGGTAGCAAGAGCCCCACTAAAATACCAATAATCGCAATCACAACAAGCAATTCAACCAACGTAAAGCCGAAGTTTTTGTGCGATTGTTTCTCCACGTAATCGGGACTTCTGTTGGTAAGATTTTGCATCGTGAACAACTCCGTAGGTAGGTATCTCTTTACTTGTACATTCGCACGAGTGTCTGATTGTCCATTTTCTGCAAGCCAAGTCAAGTAGATAGCGTTTTGCCATCGATGTCGCAATCTCTTTACCCGCGTGCCTCGGAAGGTGTCGTCTCGATCCGAAAATTTTTTGCCGACGTAGCAGCGTATCTCCGAGACGCTGGTATTCGACGGTAGCAGTTCTTCGCTGTTTAAAATCGCACGGTGCCCTTGCAAGCGATTGTTTCGTAAGGGCTTAGTATGAATTGTTCTAGCTGCAGTGTCCGCCTCGGAGATGCGGACCTACTCCCTTCAAATGTAACTCAGAAAAGTCTGTTGAAAGAACAGGTGATCATTCTGGCTCGATCTCGGAGAGGAGGCGATCAATAATCTTGTCGATATCAGTTCCCGTTGTGTGTTTGGCCCTTATGAATCCGTTATGGTCGACGGCAAACATTTTGGGCCAACCGCGTATGCTCCATGCCATTGGGATCTCTCCCAATGGCCCTTTCTCGCCGCACCAGAATGAACGCCAAGGAATCTCCAATGCCTCCGCGTCCTTTTTGTTGGGATCGGAATTGACGCCGATAAGTACAAATGGTTTCTGACTTAAACGCGAGACTAGTTCTTTTTCGTGCGGGATCAATACCATGCATGGGCTACACCATGCGCCCCAAAACGATAACAGGACCACTTTGCCTCGATAATCACTGAGCTTGAAATTAGCTCCATCCAAATCTGGTCCGACGATATCCGGCGCTAGCTTGCCAACAGATAAATTTTGTATGGCAAAAATTGCTGAGTTGGCCAGCGTTGTGTAGTCGACGTCTTGCACGGCTTTCTTCGATCCAAATCGATGACGCAGCTCGTTGTACAACTCAATTGCTTCTTCCTCTAAAGATGCAACATCGATACTTCGCATTCTCGCCAACCAGTTCGCAGAATAGGTTGCGTCCCAAACATGGAGTTCGCCTTCCGAAAGCTCATTCATAACGGCAGGAATTTCCGACAACACATGTGATTGCGTTGCTAACGCGAAAAGCACTCGAGCTTGATCGCTTTCGATGAGTTCGTTACTCGAGAGTTGAGTTTTCAACAATGGGCGCACCCAACTCAAGTTGGCACTTTTGTGTCGATAGGCCAGTTCTATTGTCCGACGGTCAGTCGGGTGATACGCCATCAACAAATCGGCGGCTGCATCGCTCGTGATCGAGCCTCGCGAACTCG
>JANLUJ010001395.1:0-5183 GCA_031363425.1 Pirellula sp. | reverse complement strand
TAGCTGAATTCGTAAGAATTCAGAAACAACTGATGAATTCAGAGGCAACTGAATTCTTACGAATTCAGCTACGAATCCTGGTATGTTTTTTCGTTCCCGGGCATCGCCTGGGAACAAGTCATCGCTACTCAAGCAAATCCTAATTCTCAAGCAATGACGTTCCCAGATTTTGAATTACCCTTGACGCTTGCAAATGCACTAGAAGGCAGAGTTGCGTTTGCACTTTCCTTGGCTGTCGCGGCTAGCCGCGAAACCCTGAAATTCTTTAGGACAAGTGAATTTCAAGTCGAGCGAAAAAGTGATCGGTCACCCGTAACGAGGGCTGATAAGCAAGCAGAGCAAGTGGCGCGTGCGATGTTGGAGAGATCCTATCCAGCAGACGCGATCCTCGGCGAAGAGTTTGGCAGCGTATCAGGTCAGAGCGAGTTTGAATGGATCATCGATCCCATTGACGGGACCAAGAGTTTTATCTCGGGCGTTCCGCTTTACTCTACTTTGGTCGGAATGACGGTTGCTGGTCAGCCTCAGATTGGGGTGATCGCGATTCCGGCACTTGGTGAAATAATCATTGCGTCAAAGGGCTTAGGTGCTTGGTACGGCCAGTCGTTATCGCAACAGTCTGGTTTGAAGTTATCTCGCGCACGAGTCTCGAAACAGAGCCGATTGGAGGATGGTTTGATGGTCACAACACAGAATGATAACTTCTCGCATCGCAAGGCAGAACCTGCATACCTCGAACTGGAGTCGATTGCTTATGTTTCAAGAACCTGGGGTGACGGCTACGGCTATTTACTGGTTGCAACTGGCAGAGCTGAGGTCATGGTCGATCCGGTTGTAAACCCATGGGATGTTGCGGCGGTCGCGCCAGTGATTGAAGAAGCAGGGGGGAAGTTCTCTTCGTGGGCGGGGCATTATGATATTCGAGCGGGACACTGCATAGGGAGCAATGGCTTGGTCCATGAACAAGTCCTATCTCGATTGCGACCATTCGTTTAACCGCGAAGCGCGTGCAACATGTTTAACCGCGAAGCGCGTGCGACCTGTTTGACCGCGAAGCGCGTGCGATTTGGCGGCGAGCAGAAGAAATCCTTGCCAAACCATGTTAGCGTTCTGATTTTGTGCGAATTGGTCGTATTGAGTTTGAAGTACCGAGGAAATCGCCTGCTACGAACTTGAATAATTGATATACTTTCCCGCATCACCATTGACCCGTCGAACTCGGTTTTCACCTTTCGGAATTTGAATGCAGCAAAAAGTCTTTGAACATCGTTTGTCCAACGGGATGGTCGTACTGGGGGAACATATGCCATGGTTGGAATCGGTAGCTTTTTCCCTTCTATTGCCGGCAGGCACACAAAATGAACCCAGCTCGCGGTTAGGTCTCGCCGGAATGACTTTAGAAATGTGCCAGCGAGGGGCGGGTCCATACAGTAGTCGCGATGTCGTTGAGCGATTGGATTTTTTGGGAGTCGATCGGTCAAGCAGTGTGACCACGTTCCACACATCCATGAGCATGGCGGCCATGTCTAGGGTGCTTGAACCCACACTAGAGGTAGCGGCAGCCATTGTTTTGGAGCCGCACTTTCCTGACGATGAGCTAGATGAGGCTCGGCAATCCGCGTTGCTGGAATTGGCTTCTATCGATGATGACCCAGCGCAGAAATGCTTCAAGGAATTGAAAAGACTTCGGTTTGGTGAGGTCTTCGGACGATCGTCGCTGGGCAGTGAAGCTGGTTTGACGGACTCGACACTTGAAGACTGCAAGGAATTCCATCGCAATCACTACAATCCGGATCGAGCAATCCTCAGCTTGGCGGGGAATTTCGACTGGAATCGTTTCCTGGAAATTGCCGAGCGGCTTTTTGGCGGATGGAAGGGCCCGGCGTATGTAGCGCCGACCAACGTGCTTTCCATTCCGGGCAACTCACATTTGCAACATGACAGTCAACAGACGCATATTGCATTGGCGTATGATGCAGTGCCCTACAATCATCCTGAGTACTATCAAGGGCGAGGTCTGGTAGGCATCTTGAGCGACGGCATGAGTTCGCGGTTGTTCGCTGAAGTGCGAGAGAAACGAGGCCTGGTTTATTCCGTATCGGCATCGGCGCATTCGCTACATAACTGCGGCAGTGTACTATGCTACGCCGGAACGACCGCCCCACGTGCTCAAGAAACACTTGACGTTACCGTTCAGACGATTCGATCGTTGGAAAGCGGTATCGATCCGGCAGAGCTAAAAAGGCTCAAGGCACGCGTTCGCACGTCTTTGGTCATGGAACAGGAGAGCAGCTCGTCGCGAAGTTCGCAAATGGCGCACGATTGGGCTTATCTCGGACGCGTGCCATCGCGCCAAGAATTGCTTCAGACGATCGAAGCGTTAACGTGCGAGAGTTTGCTTAACCATTACAAAAATCATCCCCCGCGTCGTTGGTCCTTGGTGACCATTGGGCCCGATCCTTTGGAGTTCTCTGATGCAGTTTCGTAGCGAAAAACTCTCCAATGGTTTGGAAGTGATCGCGGAGGTAAACCCAGAAGCGTTTAGCCTATCGCTAGGTTACTTCGTGAAGACCGGTGCACGCGACGAGAAACCTGAAATGGCGGGAGTAAGTCACTTCCTCGAACACATGATGTTCAAGGGGACAGCGAGGCGAACAGCGGAAGATGTGAATCAAGAATTGGATGATCTCGGTTCGCAGTCCAATGCTTATACGAGCGAGGAGCAAACGGTCTACTACATGAGCGTCTTGCCAGAGTTCCAGCATGCAGCGCTGGACTTGCTCAGCGACATGATGCGACCGGCTTTACGCGATGAGGATTTCCAGACAGAGCGGCAGGTTATCTTGGAGGAGATAGCCATGTACGATGATCAGCCACCCTACGGCGCGATGGAACGGGCGTCGGAAGCCTACTTTCGGGATCATCCTCTCGGGCGAAGGGTTCTGGGAACGCGGGAAACCGTCAGCGAACTCGACCCCGAGGCGATGCGAGCCTACCATCTAGCCCGCTATGCGCCCGACAATTTGACCTTGGTTGCATCCGGGGCAGTCGACTTCGATCAATTGCTCCAATCAGCCGAGACCATGACCAGATTATGGATACCTTCGCAAGCGAAACGTCAGTTGGTATCACCCACATTTTGCAACGACAATCTCTCGCTGGTTCACCCGCCCGCCACGCAGCAATACACCTTGCAATATTCGCCAGGGCCGAGTTACTGCGACGATGCACGCTACATCGCGAGAATCCTGGGGACAATACTCGGAGACGATTCCGGCAGTCGACTCTTTTGGGAGTTGGTTGATACAGGGATGGCAGAAACGGCCGCCACGTTCACACAAGAGTTTCAAGAGTGTGGGCTGTTTTGTACGTTTCTCGCATGCGCCCCAGAGCAGCATGACGAAAACTGGAACATCATTCAGGAAATCCTCTCGCAAGGAAAAGAAGTCCCCATTACGGCGCTCGAGTTGGAACTTGCCAAAAACAAGATATGTTCCGGAATGATTCTAGGCTCAGAAAGGCCGAGCAACCGGCTCTTTTCTGTAGGAAACGCTTGGACAATTCGCCGCAAGTACGAGACCATCCAAGAAGCATCAGAGCACTATAGGCAAGTGACGCTTGGATCGGTCCAAAACGCCTTCGAGGCGTTATCAAAACGAACCAGCGTAACCGTCAGCGTGGGGCCTGAGGCATGCAAAAAGTAGCCGCGCTCGCACGAACGTGGTTGGATTTCCCAAGCAGGAAAAATACGATTCATGCTACAGAATGCATTTACCCTACTTTTAACCGCTCTTGCAATTTGCATTGCCGATGAACTGAACGAAACGCGTCATTTCAATCAAGTCGTCGAAATTGAGCGATCTTCCGAAACCTCCGCCAACGCCAGCATAGGTGACTTGGACGGCGATGGCGACCTGGACATCGTGTTGGCCAAGGGCAGGCATTGGCCATTGCATGACCGCGTTTTGCTCAACGACGGCCTCGCCAGTTTTTCGGACCAACGAAATCTCGGACAGGAACCAGATCGAACCTATTCTACGGTGCTAGCCGATTTAGACGGCGATGGCGATTTGGATATTGTAGTCAGCAACGATAGTCCTGACAAAAAACTGATTTATCTAAACGATGGAAAGGCAAACTTTAGAGTTGCAGGCACTTGGGGAAACCCAAAATGGAACACCCGAAATGCCGCTGTGGCTGACTTGAACGGCGACGGTTTTCCGGATTTGATAGCCGCAAACAGAAACAGCCCAAGTTATGTTTGCTTAAACGACGGGAAAGCGAATTTCAATCAATCGGATTTCATCAAGATACCCTCTGAATCAGCTACGACCATTGTTCCGGCCGATTTCAATGGCGATGGTTTTATCGATTTGGCGATCCCACATCGGGACGGTGGACAAAGCAACATATACTTCAATGATGGTAGGGACGGGTTTAGCAAGGCGATGCCTTTTGGTCCAGCGAAAACCTTCGCACGAGCAGCTGCCGCGGGTGACTTGAACCATGACGGCCAAGTTGACTTGGTCCTTGGCGACGAGACGAACGGTTCGTTTGTTTACATGAACAAAGGGCAAGGGCATTTTGGCGATGCGATACCTATCGGCGACAAAATGCTGATTCCATATGCGATGGCCGTTGGGGACATGAATAGAGACGGCTCAATAGACATTGTGGTGGGATTTGCCAAAGCACCCGGAGCAGTTTACTTCAATCAAGGAAACGGACTAAGTTTCATCGAGAAGCGATTCGGCGACGGAAAAGGGTCGGTATATGGAATCGCTTTGGGTGATTTGAATGGAGACCATTTTTTCGACATCGTAGTCGCACGCAGCGAAGCTCCCAACACAGTTTATATCAGTCAGAGATAACGTCTAATTTTTCGATTCTGCAGATGCGCCAGCCACGCTGTCGATATGCGCATAATCCAAACGAGTAAGGGGACACGGAGATCTTCCCACTTACGCTTCAATTCTCTCGCTTGCTTCGTCTTGAGCAGTGCTTTTCGATCCTGAAGGGATCGAAGAATCTTTGACCCCTTCAGGCAACGCTGTGATGCATTTTTTCCTGTGTTTTCGCTACCGCTGGCTTTACGCCAGCGGGGCGATAATTGGCAGCTACAATCAGCCCATGAGTGCTGGGCTCTCCTCCGGTTTCATACCGGAGGAAGTAGCGTTTCACTG
>JANLUJ010001391.1:0-6564 GCA_031363425.1 Pirellula sp. | reverse complement strand
GACGTTGAATCGCGGTTTGCTGCCTGCGCAACAGACTCCCAAGTCGACTTCAAGAACGATTCTAGTTCTATCGAATCATTCTGAATTGCAACTCTTCCAGCGTCAATTCTTGCCAACAGGAGAATGCGATCAACCAAGGATTCAAGCTCGCGTCCCATTTGCCCGCAGTCGCTCAACGTTCGTTGATAGTATTCGATGCTTCGCGATTTCGTTTTCGCTAATTCAATCGTTGCCCGCAATCCAGCCAGAGGAGTTCGCAACTCATGGGCAACGTTCGCCGTGATCGCACGCTCCCTTTCAAAAGAATCTTCCAATCGTCCTAATAACTCGTTCAGTCTAACTGGGATCGCCAGCAACTCCGTTGGGCAATGGGTCGTATCGATGCGGCTGCGCAACTCAGAAACATCGAGTGAAAGTATACGATCTGCGATAGAGTTTACTGGTCGAAGAATGATGTTTGTAATGGGCCAAAGAACTGCGACCGTCAACAGCAAAGCCGAACCGATTACGACCGCCATTCGTTTTTTCGCAAGCGCCAGGACGATTTCCACATCCGCCAGCGTATCCGCAACTTCAAGAGTCACAGGAGTGACCGGTCGAGTTGAAGCGGGTTCCCTTTCCGAAAGAGTCCCGGTTTTGATATCTAGCTTCGGCAAAAAAGTCACTAGTGTTGCTCTCGCGTTGGCCCCATCGCTCAACTTCAGGGTTTTGTTTGCAATTTGGGACACCAAAAGCGTTGGCGGATTTGTTTGAGGAATAGATACTTTACCGCTCGACTCCGCAAGAATGGATCCTGACGCGTCCCATGCACGAAAGATGACCTGCGGGCCGACTCCTGAGCCTTCCCATTCAAAGTGAACAGATGAACCATCATCTTCGAACGCCGGCGTCAATCCGTTGGCAGCCAGTGCAAGCCGTTCATCGAGTTGATGGATAAGCCCGTCGCGGAGCATTACGTTTCCAATCTCGCTGGCGACAAGCACGGCAACAAATGTAACTAACGTCGCACCTAACAAAACTCGCCAACGAAGCGACGTGCTCATGATGAACCTTCTAAGACGTAGCCAAGGCCGCGTCGTGTGTGGAGGACACGAGCACTCCCGTCGGATTCCAGTTTTTTTCGCAGATATCCGATGTACACATCGACGACATTGCTATGCGAATCATCTGATAGGTCATAAAGATGGTTCCAAATGTCCGATCGCGAAACAACTTGACCAACGCGAAGAGCCATGTATTCCAACAGCGAATACTCCATGGCAGATAATTCAATCCATTGCTCGTTTCGCGTCAGCCGTTTTGCAATAGTATCCAAGCTAAGATTTCCAATGGTGATGATCGGATTCTTTGCCGAGTAGTGGCGTCGAATCAGTGCTCGTATTCGGGCGAGGAGTTCACCGATCGCAAACGGTTTAACAAGATAGTCGTCCGCTCCGAAGTCAAGCCCTTTGATGCGGTCCTCAGTCGCATCCTTCGCTGTTAGCATCAAGATCGGAGTTTGGTCGGCTACTTGCCGAAGTCGAGTGAGCACCTCAATTCCGGTCATCTTTGGAAGCATCCAGTCCAAGACGATGCAGTCGTAACCTCCATTCGAAGCTGCCGAGTAGCCCTCGGCACCATCGATCGCACAATCGACTGCATAGCCGGATTCGCGAAGTGTCGCTTCGACGGCTTTGCGAATCGGCGAGTAATCTTCGACCACCAATACTTTCAACCTGTACTCTCCCCACAAAACTTGAGAGAGAGTCCCTTCGTCGAAATCATCATCGAAGGACTACTTGTCATCGTCATCGTCATCGTCATCGTCATCGACATCGACTTCGTCTTCGTCTTCTCCACCAACAATCACTTTGATCTCGCGTCCAGTGGCATCAACCAAAATCTCGATCGTATTTCCATCTCGGATGACTTCGAGCTCGTAGAGCAAGACGGTTCTTGCCTCAAGCTTCAACTCATCTTTACCTGCAAACTTGGTTGCCATAGCACGCAACGCTTTCGGTAACTGGTCTAGTTTCAAAGACTTTTCTTGCGATAGGACATCCCCAGCTTTCGAGACGGTGATTTCCATCTTAACATCGCCGACCATCCACGCTCCCTCGAAAACAGTAACTTCTGCTTCGGTGATTGCCTCGCACTCGATTTCTTTGGCGTCGCCAGCAGCTTTTTGGATTGCTTTTCGTGCGGACTTTGGAACATCCTTAAGTTCGATTTTCTCGCTCGTTGCTTTATTTCCCTCCGATTCCTCACCGTCCTTCTCTTCCGAAGTCATTTCTTCCGAGTCGTCTTCCTCTTCGGACTCGAGGACTTCAATACCAACAAGTTGGCCGTCGGCATTAAAACACAATTCGACTATCCCGCCTTCAACCTCAACCTCTACTTCGTACGTAACCTCGCCATCTTTCACTTCGAGAACGATCTTTTCAATCTCTGCATTCTTGGTTGCAAGTTTAAGCGCTTTGCGAACCGCTTTTGGTAGTTGCTTCAACGTGATTTCTGTTTCATCCGATTCCTTGGATTTTTTATCACCGGCGGACGCCAAATGGATGGTTGAAAAGACAGGTAAACAAAGGCTACCTATCAGCAGCCAAAATCTCATTTTTGTGAATACCATATGCGCATTTACTCCATACTTGGGGGCTAACGTCAATCAAACGCGAGTGCGTTTTGAATTTCAGAGACGCGATCATAGCAATGACTAGATGAGAGCACGATGAGAGCGATCAAGAAAATGGAAAATCCATTGTCATTGCTGCTATCAGTCTCGACCACCCATTATCGCTTGAAACCCAAGATTAGTACCCCAACGTACGAAACAGAGTCGCGTAATCGGAATCAACATCTTTCAGGCCAATCTTTGCGAAGATCGCCGTCATTGCTGCAAATATGGCCGAAAGTATCACCCATGTAAACCAATCATTCGCTCCGAACATGGATGTTCCCAGAATATTTCTGTTTGGTTCTAATCTACTCATGGTTCGTTCGCTGCGTGTACATTCCCAGCCATCCAATTCACTCGAGGGTGTTTTTGTAGATAACCCCGTCCTTCATGATAATGACGAAGTTCTTCGTTGGATTGTCAACAAGCGTAATGTCTGCAATTGGATCGCCATCAACCAGCAGCAAGTCTGCGAGAGCTCCAACTTCGACTACACCCAACTTGCCTAGATAGGGTGTTCGAGGGCCAGCTAACGCCAGAAGCGCCGCGTTATCTGCTGTTGCCATTTTTAGAGCCTCGGCGGGCGTGTACCACTGCACCATTTTCGAGAGCAATGTTCCCTGAGCCGCAGCGTTTTCTGCACTAAAGAGAACGTCCGTGCCCCATGCCGTTTTAATCTTGAACTTCTTGGCTAGCTTGTAGGCCATATCGGTGCCTGCATACATCTGCAACTGCTTGATCCGTCTAGAAGACCCTTCTGGAAAGGCAGATGGTCTGTCATCCGTGAACGGCTGCAAGCTCCACCAAACTCCTTTTTCTGCCATCAACTTTGCGGTTGCTTCGTCGAGTAGTTGCCCGTGCTCAATGCACTTCACACCAGCATCGAGGGCCTGTCGCACGGCTCGAGGAGTGTATGCATGTACTGTTACGTATGTCCCCCAATTCTCAGCGGCTTCAACCGCAGCCTGCAACTCTGGTACAGTGTATTGCGTAACATCGAGCGGGTCGTAACTAGAACTGACACCGCCGCCCGCCATCAGTTTGATCTGCGATGCTCCCAGAGCCAGTTGTTCGCGAGCACGTTTGCGAACTGCCTCGGCGCTATCCGCAATCGCGGCGGCCCCCATTCGCTCACTGAAATGAAAACTGTCCGGAGCGGATGGCAGTTCCGGTGGCAATCGGAAATCGCCATGCCCACCTGTTTGTGAAATCATTGCACCACTTGGCCAGATTCGAGGACCAGGTACCAATCCTCGATCGATACCTCGCTTAAGACCAATTACTGGCCCACCAAGATCCCGGACACTTGTGAAACCTCGCATCAGCATGTCATTCGCCCCTTTAACTGCAGCGACTGCAACGAATGCCAAATCAGATGTGAGCACTTGTTCTTGGGAAAGCGTTTCAAACATGAGGTGCGTATGCGCATCAATAAGCCCCGGCATCAAGGTGCGGCCTTTTCCTGCAATTTTCGTCGCCGTCGCAACAGCTGGGTCGTCGATGGTCGATGTCGAGATGGATTTGATCACATTCCCAACAACCAAGACATTGCTTGGCGGCGTGAGAGTCTCCGCAGTTCCATTGAAAACGCAAACGTTCTCGAACAGAAAGGCATTACCCTTAGGATCCGCCGCGGGCACGGATTGAGATAGAAGTATCAATTGCGTGACAAGGAGGCTGAAAAGCATTGAGGCAGTCTTCATGGTGTTCGTATTTGATCGCTGAGTTTGAGGAGTAGTCGTGCACTCGCCGAGTATTCTAGCATTTCGCTAGAATCCGATGGCAATCCTCCAAAAGGCCGAATCGCCTCTTATGAAAGTTAGTGATCACAATGCGAACGCGTTGCTGCCTCCATTCGGGCTGCTTTTGATGGCGCTAATCGCGACGAGTACTTTTAGGGAAAAAGTTTGAATCTTCTTAGGCAATTGCATTGGAACTGCTGGTCAGCATTCGTCGCGTTAGAATACCGTCGCGATTATGATCCGCAGCCTCCCAAGCGGAATTCGGCCCCCAAGCACATGGATCGATTTTGAGGAGCAGTCAAAAGATCGTTCTTCAATTCACGAATGCCCCGTCTGCCATGAAATGCTTCATTGGAATTTGAAGTTCGATCCACAAAAACGCTTCCAATCGTTGCGAGACGTTTATACAAAGTACAGCTTGCTAAGCGTCCAAACGTTCGAGCTCAGCCGCGATACTCTTTGGCGTCAGCTTTAACGACATGTTGGGCGTGAGTTCGGTGTGGTTTACTAAGGATCACCAACGCGATGCCACCAAGAATGGCAAACGATGCCAGCACGACACGCAAAGTTAGGGACTCTCCGAGAATGATGATGCCACCGAACGCAGCGATTGCCGGAACGCTAAGCTGAACGGTTGCTGCGTTCGTGGCTTTCAACACCGGTAGCACGGAATACCAGATTGCGTATCCCAATCCGGAAGTTATTGCCCCCGACGCAATAGCGTCCACAATTCCCAAGATGTCTGGGTTGCTGTTTGAATAACATAACATGCTCAGTAGTGCTGTGAAAAGCGAAGCACGCAGGAAGTTCCCGGCCGTAACCCGGGTGGGATCCCCGGCTCCTTTTCCGCGTACTGAATAGATACCCCATGCAACGCCTGCGATCAGCATCAACACCGAGCCAATCAGCGGTGGTGCAGACAGGCCGGGAAGCAATAGGCAGACCAACCCCCCGAACGCGAGCGCAAGCCCGGCTAGTTGTTGTTTATGGAGTCGCTCACCAGCCCACGAGTAATGACCAATCATCGTCGCCTGAACGGCGCAAAAGAGTAGCAGGGCGCCAGTCGCGGCGGTCAGACTAATGTATGCGAACGAGAAGCTGGCTGCATAAGCGAACAAGGCAAAAGCCGAAACCCAGTTCCCCCGACCAGTACGATCACTGCGAAAGAAAAAAGCGATTACCCAGAGCACCGCCGCACCCGAAACAAGTCGAATAGAGGTGAAGCTGGCTGCATCGATACCGGTGTGCTTGAGCGCGATTCGGCATAGGATCGAATTGCCAGCAAATGCGATCATGGCGAGCATCGTTAGAACGGCAATTCGGATAAATGACATAATTCTTTCTCGGGCGATTTTCGGCGCTTGTTTGTGGGTCAAGTTCGAAGGTCATTCCTTTGGATATGCATCCGATTTGTTATGCGGCCTTTTGATTAGGTACTCCAATCAAATAGGTAATGGGGATCGGGCCAGCCTTGCTTTTTACCGAGCCAATGTCCCATTGGTAGTCATTCGTTTCCAAATTTGAAACGAGGTCTCGCAACTCTTCGACGCTGTAGGTACGCAAACACGAGACAAGTCCGTCAAACATCCCAACCAGAGGTATCAGCGGGATCAAGTAGGTCCAAAGCAACCGTGACCAGCGAAACGGACGTATGAACGGGGTCATGAGAAGCACCAGAAGTGGCACGAGCAGCATTAGCAACAGTGCCACAACACTGCGCTGTGTACCTTCAAAAACGGCGATGCCTCGGCGCTTGTGAAATGCATCGGCCAACACAGCCCTTGCTTGCTCAGGGCGGAAGTGGTGGAAGGCCGAGAAAATTGTTCGGAAACCATCCAACTCCTCGGGAACTCGTGTGGCGTCTACGGACTGAGGTAAGTAATGGATTGACTGATGTGTCAGGCTGTTCGACTGTCGAAGAGCGTCCATGTTTGGGTACTTGTCCGTCAGGCAAACCGACACGCTCACACCTTGCTCTGCAAGGATAGGCTGTAGCCAGATCCACGGCCCGGCAGCACCTGAACACATGTCAAGAACTTGCCGCGTGCCGTTGCGTTGGAGCGCGGCGACCAGAACAGGAACAATAACCTCATAAAGCTTCGTTTTGGCGATTACGAATTGCAGGTAATCGGTTTCCCCGTCGCGAACCGTGGGTGGGCACCAATG
>JANLUJ010001341.1:0-14079 GCA_031363425.1 Pirellula sp. | reverse complement strand
CTCTTGTGGGAACCTTGCGATTCAGCTTCCCCACGTGTGACAGTGAGCAGAGATTCAGAGACAACATCAAGGCATGTGTTGGAAGGAGCCGAGAGATTTCCAGAGATTGAAGGAGTTGGCGCCCGCATGCGCAGAATGGCGCCGGCGAGTAGGTAAGCGACTTGGCTGCGACGGACATCAGGGGTCAGATCCGCTTCCGATGATTCCTGTTCAAGTTCCATGTAGTCAGATGCCATGCGTTAGAAGCGGTGTCTGTGAACGACCGATAGTCCACCTCTTTGTTATGTATGCCGAAAGCAAACACGCTTGCGCGCTGGTCGAAAGAATTTGTGATCTTTTTTCAGTGGGGTATTGTTTCAGCTTGATTGTTTTGCTATCTTTCCACCACTGTTTGCAAAACGCTAAACAAGAGTCGTTGTTGGCAATCAGACAGGACACGAAACCTGTAATTTCGAAGCTGCATGGAATGGAAACATGGGCGAAACTAAGAAGAAGCAAAAACCGTTTGGAGAAGTACTTCGAGAGACTCGAATTGCAAAAGGTTTTGGTCTGCGCAAGTTCGCCGAAATGGTGGGAATCAGTCCAACTTATCTTTCGCAAGTCGAACAAGGAAATATTTCTCCACCGACGACCGAACGTGTCACAGTGATGGCTAAATTGCTCAACACGGATTCCGATGCATGGATCGGACTGGCAGGAAGAATGCCAGAAGATGTGGAAGCGATTATCCAAAAACAACCCTCGGAATTACCACAGTTGCTGCGTGAAGCCAGTGGTCTATCCGTCGACCAGTTAAGACAAATCCGAGAACAGATTCGCAAACTCAAGGAGCAGGGGAAAAAGAAATGATGTCGCAGCCAATTGTGGCCAACACCATCGAAGTTCCCTACTTGGCCGCATCAGCCATTGAGGCGGATGCTCAGAGTCTCCTAGAAGATTTCTCAGGCAAGTTCTATCTCCTAAACAATCCGCCCGTTCCAGTCGACGAAATCGCAGAACTGCATCTGCATCTGCTCCTCGAATTCAAGGACATGAAAGAAATATTTCCGTTCGCCGATATCCACGGCGCGATCTGGTTCGATTCTGGGTTAATAGGAATCGATATATCGCTCGATCCAATTATCCATCCATTGATGCTTGGCCGGTACCGATTCACCCTCGCGCACGAAATTGGTCATTGGCGACTGCACCGCAAATACTTTAAGACTAGCCCGCACGAACATGTTCCGTTCGATGGGGATTTAGCAACTCCGGATGTGATTTGCCGCTCCGTAGAGAAGAGAAAACGTGTGGAATGGCAAGCTGACCAATTTGCAGCTTATTTACTAATGCCACAGGACATGCTCTTGGATGCCTGGCAGGAACTTCGAGGGGACGACCTGCATCCGATCGAACAAGCGGAGATTCACGAATTGACATCCGGTGAAGTGATTACGTACCGCGGTCGAGAGCCGCAAAACCAAATAGAACGCGACAGGGGCGCCAGCGAACTATTCTGCCGCCCGTTAGCAGATAAATTTCAAGTTTCTCGGGAAGCCATGCGAATTCGGCTCGAGAGCCTCAATTGGATTGTGACAAGTAGAGTTTCGACGCTTCCCTAGTCAGAAGCGTCTCTTTTTTTAACCAATCGTTTACTGTTTAGCGGACGGCAACCGTCGTGCGCGGAAAGTCTTACAAAACATGGCAAAATCATTCGATCTTCGCAAACAATTGAAACTACATGATAAGCAGCTGCTTCGGCGGTTGTTTAGCGATTTGCCTGAAATGGCGTCTGTTCCGTGGGATACCCTACGTCCACACCAGGTTGACCAAATTATTTCTGTGTGGGAGCAAATAGGGGAGGCACGCCGACATTACCAAGTGATACTCCAAGATGTGAATGAACTGGCCGATTCGCGTGGACATAAAGTACAACTTGAAGAAATCCAGTGGCGGTGTGAGGAGCGAATGCCGGAACTGCACTTGCTTCGAAGCCGTGCCGATCGAGCCCTGTGGGTGTATTTGGAGATCCCGGAAGCCTTTCAGCACGCTGCCATGTTTTCTCGCACCGAGGCGCTACGCAATGGTCGGATGGCCAATCGATATAATAGTGTGCCCAAAGTACCTATCGTTGTAACTCCGCCTCAAATCGAATTACTTGAACGGGGGCTACCCTTTCCGATGTAGCGACATTCTCTGATAGCCAACTCGAAATAGATGCCATAGAGATCGTGGCAGCTATTCAGAATTCTAAATCTACATCGGCCGTTGCTTTGGAAACAACCCTTTCGGCTGACGACATGCGGGGAATGATCCGTCAGCAAATCAAAGCCGAACATAAAACGGCCATCTCAGACGACCTTCTTATTGCGGCCTACCGCAATCAGGGGTCGGTTCGCAAGGCGGCGGACTACCTAAGCGAACAGACGGGGACGAATGTGACCAAAGACAAAGTTAACGGCGCGTTGCAACGATCCGGTGGCGCGTCTGCGGTGGCCAATCCTGACGACAGTAACTCTGTCGTGCGCGGTGTAGTGTCGCGGTGTCGCGACAGACACGGAAAAAATCTGAATTACTCGAATACCAAGGAATCTCCATAGATTTGCGTGTCGCAGCCTAGTGTCGCAGCCGTGCGCAAACTCGGAAAACGCGACACGAGCCAGGCCTTCTGAGGGCTCAGAGGCCCACAACCCGGCGGTCATAGATTTGCCAGTGTGTTTTATGTAGCACACTTGTTTTTAGCGAATCGATGTCATTGCGTCGGCCTGCAGCCTCTGCCCTCGGGAGGCTGCCATGCGGGCACCAAACGAGATCTATACGGAATACGCTACCTACCAACGGAGCGTCACTGTTTCAAGAAATGAAGGCAGCTGCCTTCCTAGCCCGGAATGCCAAACCATCGACGCAACTCCCTGTGGAATTGGAAGTGCCAAATGTCCTGCAAGCGGATTGCCCGGATGGGACTTGCTATCCAGACCAAAACGACGACCAAGGTTCGCGTTTCCCACGCCTACGTCCGTTCACACAACCCAACCATAACCCATTTGATCATCCCGTCTCGGGTTGGTTCAGTGACTCGATCTCGTCAGGCATCTGGCTAGTTTTTTCGGTCATTGCACTCGGGTTTGTATTGTTCTTCTTCGTGTTGCTGGTCGGTGCAATGCTCGTTGTTCGCATGCTGTGGAGGTAGCCAAATGTTCAGCCTGCTTGTCGGACTATTCATGGCAGCCTGTGGGCTGTTGTGCTTGGGAGTGTTTTGCGTTGGTATCCTCACCATCCTACTAAAAATATTCAGGTAAATACTATGGGAACAAGTTTCATTAGCGTTCTATTCGTGGGAATCACTGTCCTAATCGTGTTCATGATCTTACTCATGGTCTTGCTGTTTGTCGGTGTCGGCGCATACAGGCTGATCGCGGCAAGGAAAGAGCTATCGGCCATCGACTTATCAGACGGTCTCGACGAATCGGAAATTCAAATCATTCGCAACGCCTTGCTCAAAAAGCAGACCGCGGACAAGGAAGCGGCAGTAAAAGCCAAGGTTGCTGAAGCGGTCAAGTAGTAGTTTTGGGGTTGATTGTCGGTTTGATTCTTGGCGGGGTGTTGCAAATGACAAATGTGCTCGAGCGTGGCAGCCAGTGGCTGAGCGAACAGATCGACCATTACGCTGCCTCCAGCGTACTGTATCGTCGTGGATCGCTCACAGTCCCGGTCCAAGCGGGTAAGGGGCGAACCACCTTCGAATTGAATGATACCAGCGGAATCCTAGTTGAAATCGAGTCCCGAGACTTTCTCATATCGGCTGCGATTCTTTTGCTAGACGATCTGCCAATTCTACCGGAAGTCGGCGATCGCATTATCGAGACCATCGGCGGAAAGCTTCATGCCTACGAAGTCAGTAATTTCGGTGCCGAGCAGCCGTATCGATTCTGCGATCCGTATCGCTACAAGCTTCGAATTCATACCAAGTACGTGGGATTGGTAACAAGCTTATGACAACAACGAACTCACCGTACCTCGCCGAAGAGCGCAACGACGACGATCCGGTTTTGCGAGAGTCGGATAATGTCGTTAGGGCAGAGGACCTGTTATCCGCGTCCCCAACCGTACCACTAGCAGGAGGCTTTTGGAAGGATGCAGGCGTATTGATGGGGGTTGGACCAGATCTAACGCAATCAGTCGCAACGGCTGTTGATACCCTTGCAACATCGTCGACCAACAAGCTAATTCTCTCATCAATCAATCATGGAACGGCAACGTATACCAGGAACACTAGTTGTTGGATAACCGCAGATAAGACCTGCATTGCCGTATGGAACAGCCGTTCAAACGCCCAGGCGTATTCAGGCTGCGCCATCAGTCCACGGCATATCCTGCTAGCGTTGCATACAGGGATTCAGGTTGGCGATACTTTCCGATTCTTGACTAACGGCAACTTAGTGGTAACGCGAACGATTTCGTCGCTGGCCACCGTCTCGGGCGACTTGCAGATAGGGAAATTAGACTCTGACCTGCCGGGCACGATAACACCCGCGAAAGTATTACCTGCCGACTTTACGGCCTTCCTACAATTCAGTACGACCCTTCCATTGGTATGCGTCGATCAAGAATCGAAAATGCTGGTTCGAGATTGGACCGCATACACTGCACCGGATGCAACACACACAAACTCAATTTCGACAGTCCGAATGCCACTGACCGAGACGATAATCAGCGGCGACAGTGGTACTCCACTTTTTGTGCTGGTCGGCGGTGAGTTGGTCCTACTCGGAACGCACTTTCAGCCGAACGTGTTCCCGTCGATTTCAAGCAATGTCGTAGCCGCAAACGCAGCGATGACGTCGCTCGGGGGAGGGTTTCAATTAACGCAAATCAACTTGAGTGGATACACGCCAATTGCCGTTCGATCCGCAGTCGGTCATACGCATGATCTAAAGACAATCAACAATCAATCGATCAAGGGCACTGGCAATATCAGCATATCGGGTACTGGTACAGGTGGAGAGATACTGGCAGACGGCACAGTGCCATTCACCGCTAACCAGCCAATGGCAGGATTTAAGTTAACCGGGCTTGGAACGCCAACACCGCGCTCAAACGATGCGGCGAGATCGATTGATGTGTTCAATCATGTCAACGTTTTTTTCAGGCGAATCTACAACGTAAGAGCTGTCGACTCCAACAATGTTGATTTGACCGTTCCTGTGACGACAGTCAATGGAATTGCTTTGCAAGCAGGCGATTACGTGCTGATTGCTAATCAGACGGTCCCATCGCAAAACGGCTTATACATCTTCACGGATGCGGTGTCGCTACTGACTAGGTTTTCCTCAGACTTCGATGATTTGGTGGGCGTTTCGGTGTCGGTCTTGGATGGTGTAACGCTAGGCAAGACGCGGTGGCTAAACACCAATGTCGCTGGTGGAACATTAGGTGTGACCGCCGTGACATTCGCGAGAGCGTACATTCCTTCCGCTGGGCCAGCTAACAGTATTTTAGTTGGGGCCGGAGTAGACGCGCGTCCTTTGTGGGCTACCCCAGCGACACTAGGTCTTGTCGACAATGCCGCCATGCTATCTGCAATCAGTGCGTTGAGTGCGGTCTACCAAGCCATCCTGGTGAGCGGAACGAACCTAAAAACCATTAACGGTTCCTCCTTGCTAGGTGCTGGCAATCTAGTGATTGCTGGTGGCGGTGGTTCGCTGACCGTTACAGAAGTCGACGGCAGTCCAAGCGTAACAGCAACGACGATCCGGTTCCCCAACGGCACTGTCGCAGACTTGGGCAGCGGCGTAGTTTCGATTACTGGATTGGCTGGTGCCAACGGAACGAATGGAACCAACGGAACGAATGGTACAAATGGGGCAGCAGGACCAAATACGATTTCCGGGGCCACTACGACTTCATTTACCGGATTCTTGAAGGGGAATGGCTCTGTCGTCATAGTCGATAACTCAACCTATTTGACAACAACCGGAAGTGCCGCTGGGTTAACATCATTTCCGACCCTCAATCAAAGCACAACCGGGTCAGCCGCAACTCTGACCACCCCCAGAACAATCTACGGCAATCCATTTGACGGCTCAGCGTCACTCGGTCAGATAATTGCAAGCACGTTTGGTGGAACAGCAAACGGTTTCACAAAGTTCTCAGGACCAGCAACAGTCGAAAAGACCAAGACACTTCGGGATACGAACGACACGATCCTAGAGTTGGGTGGTAGTTATACTCCCACCGGCGCATGGACCAACATGACTCTTGTCGCTCCAAACATCGGAGAAGCAACCGGCTCAAGCCTTGTCCTTAGCGGCAATATCTCAGCATCAAATCTTACCGGATCCAATAGCGGCGACAATGCAGTAAACACACTCTATAGCGGCTTAGTATCCAATGCAACACACACGGGTGATGTTACCGGCTCAACAGCACTAACGCTAGTAGATGTCAATGCCACAGTCGGTACCTTTGGTGGATCATCGAAAACGGTATCGATAACAGTAAACGCAAAAGGGTTGGTAACTTCAGTAATAGAAGCCACATCGACACCGGCTATAGGTTCCGTCACAGGCCTAGGCACAGGCGTAACGACAGCGCTAACAGTTCCAGTTGGTTCAGCAGGAGCACCAGTCCTAAACGGTGGAGCACTTGGGACACCTAGCAGTGGTGTTGCGACAAACATTACCGGATTACCGTTGAGCACTGGTGTTGTTGGAAACTTACCCGTAGGAAATCTAAACAGTGGAACCAGTGCCTCATCGTCGACATACTGGCGCGGCGACGGAACCTGGGCTACACCAGCAGGTGGCGGTGGCGATTTCGATCTCGTAATAGCAATGGCGGTTGCCCTATGACTCAGCAGTACATCGTTGAGCAGTATACCTTCGACAAAGTAGCGAAGACCATTCGATTGCCTTCAATTCCGAATTTGAAACTCGAGGGTATTCAATTAATAACAAACTTGACTACGGGGACACTTATCTATCAGTTCAATAGCGTCGCCTTAGGCGGAACAGTGACTGGTGATGTCCTCACGCTGACGTATAACACAGACGCAATGTCGAACTCGGACAGGTTACAAATCCTCTACAACCCGCCAACTGGCGGTGTGTATGATCGTCTGCTTTCACTATTCTACCAACTGGTGGAACTGGTTCGTGCCCCTAACTTCGTAGTCAGGCTAACAGCAGGTGATACTCTACGAGTACTGCCTGATCCCAATACAACGCTGGGCTCAGTCGGGGCTATTACTACTCTCAACAACATAGATTCCCGCGAAGTACCTTGGGCTCTCTGGGATCTTGAGTACACCACCGGCATTCGCAATAAGATCGTTTAAGGAAATTGAAATGGCAACTAATTTCGCTGGTGTTAAAGCTCTCCTTGATCTGCCCACATGGCAAGCAACGCCGCTTATCTATAATGCAGCATACGTTGCCCAAACTGGTATAGCTGGATCAACTCTTGCGTGCGACAAACGAGCATCGCAGTTCAAGCAGAATTTGTTATGGTTATTAACTTCAGCAGCTTCACTATTACAGTACAACACTAAAGGAAATGGCTGGGTGAATCTCAATTCCCCAGCTTTAGCAGGTGTATTTGGAACCGGTGCTTGTCAAGTATTTTGCCCGTCACTTGGCCCTCGTGGAACAATAGCCGCAGGAGCAACCACAACAACCGTCACTCTATCTACTGCTCTTCCAGCAGCAGTAGGTCCCAACCAACTAGCTGGAGCTCGACTACGAATCGTGAACAACATTGCTGGTGGGGGACAGACAACAGATCGAACTGTCATCGCCAACACATCCGGCACGACACCGATTCTTACGGTAGATGCTACTTTCGGCTATACACCAGCAACTGGAGCAACGTATGAACTCCTAACGGGCCGACTATTTATGTTGTGTTCAGGTACAACATCAGCAGGAATTTGGAAGTTTTTCGACATAGCAACCAACTCATTTTCGGGCAATCTTGCAACAACAAATTTGCCTGCCACAATTGGTACCGGTTCAGCGATCGTCGCAATGGACGAACTCCACACCCCAATCACCGGAGTTAACGGCGTTGCAATAAACGGCGAAGTTGGAGGCTACTTTGGCAACCTGACAGCAACGGGTTCGAGCGGAACAACTCTCACTGGCCAAGCCGCATCAGGCGATGCTGCCGTACTAGCTAACGAGTACCGCAATTTCCAAATTCGTATCGTCACTGACACATCAACACCAACAGCGGTAGGGCAACGACGACGAATTACGTCACATACCGCAGGGGTATCACCGGTGTACACAGTGCCAACTTGGACGGTGACACCATCAGCAAATGCAACGTATGCCATCGAGAACAACAATGACATCCTATTATGGACTGGTACCCTCGCCACGACGTATAGGTACGAGCCAATCGGCAACACATGGGACACAACAACGTATGCAGCCAAACCGTCGGTAAATGCCGGTGGAACAACTGCCTTTCATACATTCGGCATCGTGCTGAATGCCGCTAAATCATTACGACATTCCTTTATATACAACTTCCGTGGTGGATCAACCGGCACTTTGGATGTTTTTGATATTGCTGGCGCGACAACGGGCTCGTGGAATTCCGCAGTTCCCTACCAAAACCAAGGGCTAGTCACGCTTGCCACTTCATCAGGATCGGAATACAGCGTCGTTGACAACAAAGTAATGATTGTGGGAAGCCAAAGTAGTGGCATCAGTTCGAATATGTACGTATACGACGTGGATAAAAACATATTGTTGGGCTACGCTCCGATACCCCAGACTTCCACGGCTGGAAATGATGGAGATAGACTTGGCATCGATTACTTCGTCGATGGATCGGACAAAAAGGCATTCTTCTACTTTCTGCCATCGTCGCAAAGCTACCTACTACGAAGCATGTTCATAGGCTTATAGCAAGTTGCCAAAACAAGATGGTACTCGAGTTACAACTACCACCGGGAAAAACAGCGCCAATACAGCTCCGTGCACGGGTTGTTGGTTCGGACGTTCCTGGCGCGCCCGTAGGGTCTTCCATTGCTGGCGTTCCCGATGGGTTGGATCCGACAATCTATCGATACTCGCTTGGGTCATATGCGACAGGCGATTATTGGGCTCAGTTGTCGGGGGTCTCGAATCCAAACGGCTTGCCGTTTCCAATTCGCAATGGAGTCGCTTATCCTGGAATTCCTTGGTTGATTATCGATGCAACGGTATTCGTTCCTCCGGTGATCGCACCACCGAGTGTTGACAATGTTTGCCGCGTGCAGTTGCGGGCCCGCCGCGGCGCGATCCCGATTGCGGCACGTGTAGTAATCACCTGCGGGACAGCTGGCCGACTCGCCGAGTCCGCTTTTTCATATGTAGCATTTGATGGCCTGTTGGACGACTTCGGTTTGCTATTGGTGGACTTGCCATGGTCGAGCGTGCCTGGAGTGGGCAGATATCGCTTCCGCCTGATCGATCTAGTTACTGGCAAGACGCTTCATGATCGCACTTGTACGGTCCCCGACTTGGCAAACGCTGACTATGAGGACCTCGTATGACTGCTCCACTGATCCTTCGCCTGTGTGACATGATCGTCGAAAAGCTGAACATCGGTTGCAAAAACGGTGACTTTCCAATGCGTTTCGAGGCCGTGCGTCACTTTCAACCAAGATTCACATTGCCTGAACTGGACGAGGGGGTAAAGGTCTGTGTTGTGCCAGCGGAAGTCGAACGCAGCAACTTGACTCGATCCATTAATGAGCAGAATTCAATTATTCATATCGGCGTTCTGGCTAGGGTGGAAACGACGCTTGATGGCATCGATCCGTATGTGGCGCTAGTTGATTCCATGTCACTCAAACTCGATGGAGCACAACTAGACAATGTCTCCTGCGTACTCGAAGCCAAGATTGCGCCCATCTTCGACCAGCAATTGCTACGCGACAATAAGCAATTCACCTCGATCATCTCGGTTTCAGTGAGGTCGTTCCTATGATCACGATGAAACCCGCTCAAGCCAAGAATTTCTTCTTTGATCGCGCCTTGGTAACCAAGTACATGGACAAGAAAACCGCTTCGGCTCTTGCCAAAGGTGGTGGCCTTATTCGACGCATTGCTCAAAACAGCATGCGGTCCCGTAAGAAGGCCTCGGCGCCAGGTACGCCACCATCCAGACACAAACCTCGTGGCCAAGGACTTACCTTCATCCTGTATGTCTTTGATCCGCGAACCAAGTCGGTTGTAATCGGTCCCGTCCTATTCCCCAACACTGTGAATGGGGACGGAACCACGGCGCCGGAAGTAAACGAATTCGGAGGTCGGATTAAACGCCGAGCCAGACGCGCACAAGGCCACGTGTTTTCCATTGGAGAGCGTGGACCCATTCGGGAGATAAGCCAACCATCGCCTAGATCGAAGCGTTTCGCACGACCCATTTTGGTTTCTGCCAAGCAAGTCGAGCGAGCACAGCGGATCCACGATGAGTATGTGCTGTTCCGAATTGCTGCCACTGGCGGTGTTGCCAATTATCCCAAGCGTGCCTTCATGGGTCCTGCCTTGGAAGTAGCGAAGCCGAAATTACCTGACCTGTGGACATCTGCAGTCCAGTCAAACTAACACGGATTGATACTGTAAAAAGGAGTTTATAAAAAGATCATGGTACGACTCGGACTCAAAGCGAAGCTCTATCGCAATTCGGGGACATATGCCTCGCCAACGTGGAACGAAGTCAAGAACGTCAAAGATGTGACCCTTACTATTGAGAAGGGTGAAGCCGACGTAACTACCCGTGGCAACGATGGTTGGAGAGCGCTCATCGGTACTCTCAAGTCCGCTTCGATCGAATTTCAAATGGTCTGGGACACGGCCGATGACGACCACATTGCCTTCCACGCAGCGTTCTTTGCGGACAGTCCCGTCGAGTTTGCAATCATGGACGGAAAGATGATAGCCGATTCCGGAGGTGAGGCAAGCCAAGGACTCCGAGCCACTTGCAGTATCTTCAACTTCAGCCGAAAGGAAGAACTTGAGAACGCAATCATGACAGAAGTTTCTATCAAACCAACGTATGCAACCAACGCTCCAACCTGGATCACAGGAACGGTAACTCCGTAATTAATACCATGCCAAATTTTACTGATGCACTTGGCCGAACTTGGCCACTTAGTATTTCGTATTCAAGCTGCAAGAGAATTCTGGCTCAATGCGATATCAATATCCTTGATGTTGCACAGATCGATCAAAACATCGGTCGCCTGCGCCTCGACAATCTTCTTATAGGAGACATTGTCCTTTGTTTGTGCGCCAGTGAATGCACAACCCGGGGGATTAGCATCGATAACTTTCAGGACTCGCTCGATGGTGAGGCACTCGATGGGGCAAGTAGCGCACTGCTGGAGGGACTGGCTAATTTTTTCCGGAGAGGTCAGAAGGGAAAGCTTCTGACCGAGATGATCAGCAAGTTAAAGAAGATGGAGCAGACGGCGACCAACCAGGCGCTAGCAGACATCGAACGCGAGATGAATGGGACGCCTGGCGGTTCGGCTACGGTCTCGCTGGAATCCTCCACGTAGATCCAAGTTCTTTTACACTGCGCGAGCTTGTTTGGATGGTGGAGGAACAGCAAGACCGAATGTGGGACCACACGGCTTCCATCATGGCGATCATTGCCGAGGTCAATCGCGACAAGAAGAAGAATCCGACCCCATTCGCGGCTTCGATGTTTCATCCCCGCAAGGCGAAACTAAAGAAACCGCCTGTGGAGCAAGTCGAATTGAAGGTACTCAAGGCGATATTTGTGGATAGGAGGCCACTTCAATAGATCATGTCAGCAAATAATGTGAGAGCTGGTCGCGCGTACGTCGAAATCGCTGCAGACTCATCTCGGCTTGGCCGCGATTTACGGGCTGCACAATCGCAGATTCGTGGCTTCGGCGAGTCGGTTCGAAACATTGGCTTGCAACTAGGATCGATATTCTCTGGCGTAGCTCTCAGCGGTGGGATTCTCAATTCGGCAAAGTCGTTTGCGGATGCGGGCTCGGCGCTGGATGACCTCTCACAGCGGTCTGGCGCATCGGTCGAATCACTGGGTGCATTGTCGTTGGCGGCCAAGATATCAGATACGAGCATGGAGACTTTAGCCAAAGGATTTGCGAAGATGCAGGTCCTCATCGTGAAAGCATCCAAAGGAAACGAAGAAGCGATCGATACCATAAAGTCCCTCGGTCTCAATCTAAGCAACTTGGCACGCATGTCCCCCGACAAGCAATTTGAAGCCTTTGCGGGTGCCATTTCCAAACTCAAGGATCCGGCATTAAGAGCCAGCGCTGCCGTCTCGGTATTTAGTAAAAGCGGACTTGAGCTTCTACCTATGATCATGGAGGGAAAGGATGGACTTAGGGATTTAGCCAAAGAGGCTCGTGAACTTGGATTGGTTATGTCGTCGAAGGATGCCGCCTCGGCTGCGGTCTTTGGCGATACTCTTGATAAACTGCACATGTCACTCTCCGCCGTTTATAACAAAATTGGTGCGGCGCTGGCTCCCATGCTAAATCGCATCACCAACATAATCATCGGAGTGTCAGCTGCGGTTACGAAATGGCTTGATAAGAATCGCGGGATTGTTGCTTTGGTTGCGCCTGTGGTGGCGGCTCTTGGATCGGTGGGGGCGTCGGCCATTGGCCTTGGTTTGGCATTTAAGATCGCGGCGATTGCGGTGGGACCGGCGCTTCTTGCGGCGCTTGTAGCAGTCAAGACTGCGATTATCGCCGTGGCTGGGGCGCTGGCTGTTGTTGCCATTCCGGCCTTAGCGGTTGCGGCTGCCATCGGTGGACTGACGGCGACCATGTACGCACTGGGGATTACCTGGACGGACATAGCCAAGACAATTGCCAACGTGTGGGCGGGGGCCATGTCCTTCATTGGGAATGCACTTAGTCCAGTGGGGAATTTTATAGCGAACTGGGTTAGCAAGATTGTGGAGGGGTTTTCGTGGATGTACTCGGGTGCCACGCAATACTTCGGCGCCATCGGTAAGGCGCTCGCCGACGGTAACCTCGAAGGGGCTGGCCAAGTTGCCATGGCTGGTCTAACGCGTGCATTTCGTGGCGGGTTCAACGTCATCTATGGCTATTACCTGGCCTTCATTGAAGGATGGAAATTCTCATGGGACCTGTGGACAACGGGTCTTGCCGACGTCTTTGTGGTCGCTTGGACAAGTATCGAATCGACGTTTACTGATACCATTTCGTACCTGGGCCAAATGTGGACTCTGTTTACCACTGGCCTAACGATCGCTTGGGATTCCTCCATTGGCTTTATTCAAAAGGCTTGGATCCGGCTCAAGGCCATGTTTGATAAGGATATTAATGTAACGGCCGAAACCAGTGCGATCGACCAGCGCACGGCCGATGCCAATGGAAACGCGTTCGCTGGTGGCGAGTCCGCAATCATCACGCGCGAGAAGCAACGTCGAGAACGCCAGTCGCAGATTCAAGTGGAGCGTGCGACCATGATCGGCACTCTCGAATCGGATCGCCAGCAGCGTCAAACCGATCGAGCTAAAGCAACCGATAATCTAATGAGCCAGGCGAACGCCGAGTTCGACACAGCCAAGCAGAACTACGAGGCCTCCGTAAAAGCAGTCCAGGAGTTCAAACCAGATTTCAAAACACGTAAGAATAAATTTGGTTTCGATCCAGAGACTCTTTTATCGGAAAAGTACAATCCCGAGAAGAGTCTCACAGAAGCCAAGACTCGAATTGAATCCAAGGGAACGTTCAGTGCTTTCGGTGCGCGCGGCTTGCAGTCAGACACGATAGAAAAATCCTCTGCTGAGACGGCAAAGAATACCGGCGCCATGCTCCAGTGGATGAAACAAAATGCTGGGGCTCGCTTTATATGACGGTTCCAGCAGAGTCTCCATTGTGGCCAGGCTTGACTGGACCTGGTGACGATGAAATATTTTGTGTCGAGCGATTTGACTCGCGGCCATTGAATGTAAGCCGAGATCCTACGGCAACGCTCATCTTCAACCTGTGGCGTAGCGATGATGAATTGAGAATTGCGGCCAAGTTGGAAGATACGGCGCCCGCTTTGTTCGACGGATTGGATGCTG
>JANLUJ010001332.1:0-8880 GCA_031363425.1 Pirellula sp. | reverse complement strand
GAATCGACGAGCGAGCTTGCTCTGGCGTGAACAGAAAGTCTTGCAGGTACCCAATGATGTGCTTCGTCTTGCCATTAACCGTGATCATCGTCTTGCCAAGTCCAACGTTTTCTTCAGCAGTCTTATCGAGATCAAGAATTTCTCTAGTCTGGTCGAAGTAGGCAACTTCAAGTTTGGTACCCTGCCTGACTTTACCTTGAAGCGGCGCAAGCTTTCCGAGCAAGCCTTTGAGGAGCGTTGACTTACCCGCTCCATTCCGACCAATTATTCCGACTTTATCGCCGCGCATGATAGTTAAGTCGAGAGGCGGGATAATGGTTTTTTGGCCATAACCAAACGATGCGCCGGTGAGATTGCAGACGAGCATTCCGCTCCTCTCGCCGGCATCGATTTGCATGGCAACGGTCCCTTCTGTCTTACGGCGTTGGGCACGTTCTGAACGCATCGCTTCCAACGCTCGAACGCGTCCTTCGTTGCGCGTCCGCCGAGCTTTCACGCCGGTTCGAATCCAGACTTCTTCTTGCGCAAGCTTCTTATCAAAAAGGGATTGCTGCTTCTCTTCGGCATGAAGCGCCTGTTCTTTTCGCTTTAGAAACGTCGGATAATCGCACGACCAGTCAAACAGTTGTCCTCGATCGATCTCTAAAATGCGTTTGGCGAGCCGTGTCAAGAAAGCCCTGTCGTGAGTTACGAAAAGCAAAGTACTCGGAAGCGAACTCAGGAAACCCTCGAGCCAAGTGATTGCATCAATATCCAAATGATTGGTTGGTTCGTCGAGCAGGAGCACTTCTGGCTTGCTTACGATTGCTTGGGCGAGCAAAACGCGACGCTTCATTCCGGTAGAGAGACTTTGGAATTGGACAGTTCCATCCAATTCCATCTGCGATAGGATTCGCTCGACAAGCTGGTCACGTTGCCAATGGTTTTCGATTTCGTTCAACTCCGCGGGCAAGCCCCTAGCAATGATCTCTTCGACCGAGCCGACAATGTCAAGTGGAACGTCTTGTGGCAAAACGGCCACTCGAGTACCCTCGCTCATTTCGATCGTGCCAGATTGAGGTTGCTCTTGGCCCGAGATCAGTCGCATTAAGGTAGTCTTTCCACTACCATTACGCCCCAATAATCCAATTTTTTCGCCCGGCTCAATTCTGCAAGAAACTTCGTTCAATAGACTTGGACCTCGATAACCGATGGTCAATTCCTGGATGGTGATCTGCGGCATTCAGCGAAAAACTCTCAAACTCGGTTGGAAACGGGCCTGCGTTCGAAGTTGCGAGCCAAAAATTCAATTGCGCAATATATTCGCAATCACACAAAGCTCATACCCAAGAAAACGGCCTAATCGCAAGCATTTTCACAAATCGCAGCCAATTGCAAGCAACAAATCGACGTTTGCTTGATGCCATTCTGCCCAACGTTCCGTTCTTTGACCCTGAACCAGCAAGCGATTCAGTTTGCTCTCAAACTGGCTCGCAAAGTTTCCTTGAACCTCACTAAGCTTTTCTAGCTGAACAATTCGTGTTTCCCAATTTTCGATTTGCTCTGAGGACTTCGCCCATCGCAACGCAGCGGTCTTTTTCTTTTCGAAGGCAACGTCAACCTCCGTCGAAACTTGCTTGGTTCGTTCCGCTATCAAATCATCGAGCCAACGGCGACGAAGTGCGACGAAGCGTTCGATTTCATTCCTACTTCGTTTGGTCGAAAAAAGTTTCGACCACAATGGCTTTGGTTTAGCCAATGCTGGAACACCGCTAAGGATTGCCCCAATCCCTTCCCATACTTCTAGTGATTCCGCGTTGACGGTGCCGCGTAGTTGATTCATTGAGCGAAGGTCACAACGGCAAGTCATAGCTTGCTGGACGTGCTCGCAGACGTCGCAATCGCTCGCTACGATTTGGTCAGCTTCATTCGGTGTGTGACTACAAGCGTTTTCGGTGCCGATGAGAGCTGACAGTTGGGACCGCAGGATGGCCAGCTTGGATTGATTCTCCAATCGTTTGTCCTCGAGAATAATCTTGAGTCGCCCGACGAGCAGCGGATCTGGGATCGGAATTCCTTTGTCGACAAGCTGGTTTTGAGCCTTTTCTTGCTGTTGGAGCAACTTTTCTGTCTCGTTGAAAATCCCTTCTGCTTTTAGGCAGGCTGCAATTCCGAAGTGTAATTTCATAGCGTTTCCGGCCGCAGTTTGTCGCAATCGGTAGGTTATCGACGCCTGAAATAAATTCAGGACCTCCTTCTCGCGGTCATTTTTCATACATGCGGACACTGCATCTAATGAACGCGATTTTGATTCGTCTGCAATCATTTTGGCTGCTCCGCAACGTTCGTTAGCCAACTGGGCAATTTGAGTTGCGGAGAGCGATTGGGATATGTCCTTGTGGTACGGCAAACTGTAGGGAACGGTGCGATTGACAAGAAACGTGTTCGTCCGAGGAATTTGAGAGAATGATGTTTGCGCATTCATGCAAAGTGCAAAAAATCCATGCGTTAACACAAACCAAGTCGTCTGGTTTCGTGTCCGATCCTTTCTGCTCCAGGTCCGTGACCCTACCATTTGCGTCAACTTTGCCTTGCAATCGTATGCCAGCGTTACTTCTAAATGCGCATCCAATGCTTTGTAGATCGATTGTCCTAACAGCCATTATGAAAGAGCATTCCTGAAATGCGCGTCGTCCCGATTAGGCAATCTTTTAGGTTCGCGACGGTGTGGTTGAGCTAGCGAACACAATGAATTGACCTCTATCTGGGCTAAGTTGGCCCCGACGAAGCGATTGTCAAGGACTTGAGCGTCGCCGCCCTCATAGCCAAACTGCTTTCCAACGGTGGAAGTGACGCAGTGCGCAATCATTAAGTGCAATTGCTTGGACTAGCCGGAACGTTAAACATCGCCGATAAACAAGTTGACGAGATGTTCAATGATTCAATTAGGTGGCTCGGCGGTCCCCGCAAGTAGCTTCGTCTCTCCGAGACGAAGAACCACACGGTAGCTATGTCTCTCCGAGACGATTGCATTGAAGAGTCGGAATTGGGTCGTACTACTCATTTTTCAATTTTCTTTCCAGGTTCGATGAATAAATCGGCAACCAATCGCCTCTTTATCGTTGGATCAGTTTTTGACGACGCTCCAGTAAGGAAAATCGACTGTGGCGGCGGTGCCTGACAGACCACTTGATCAAGCATCCGTTTCGGAATGCCATGCAGCGTTCTCGAAAATGCTTGAAAAGTACGCTTGGGCAATCGTTCGAGACTGGGGTTTGGCGTCAGATGTCGTTCAAGCTAGTTTTGTGGCCCTGTCACGATTTGGTGGTGACGTCGAACCAGAAGCACGCAAGAGCTGGCTTTTTAAAGTGACCCATCGAGAGGCATTGAGAGTCCGCGAGCGTCAGAAGCCTTACAGCCAAGAAACAAACGTATCGACGGCGGCCGTTTTTGAGAAGCATGCGATTTATGAAATAACCCCATTAGCCAAGTTAGCGGACCGAGAAGCCGTTGAAAGACTAACCAAGCAAATCGGTGAACTGTCGCGTGAGCAACAAGAAGTATTGCGCCTTCGATTTTTTGAAAACATGACTTTTGCAGAAA
Organism: Pirellula sp.; assembly: GCA_031363425.1. Taxonomy (GTDB): domain Bacteria; phylum Planctomycetota; class Planctomycetia; order Pirellulales; family Pirellulaceae; genus JBKCUI01. The sequence goes on along the minus strand of JANLUJ010001332.1, from coordinate 5,298 downwards.
TCGCAAATTCAATGCAAATCCCAATCGGCACAGCACTCTCTAGGATGCGACTAGCTCTTGAGCGATTGCGAGCAATGTCAAAAGAAAATGAAGACTAGAGGCGAAACATCAAAATGACAAACATCCCAACTAAACCTGATGAGTCTCAATTGCATTTAGAGGCACTTCTCTATTTGCTAGGAGACCCTGCTCTCGATAGACAGGCATTCGAGGTACGCTTGGCTGACGATTCGCGACTAGGTGAGATTCTTTCCGAGGCTGTTTCGGTTTACCAATGGACGCAAGGTGTCTCAACGTGGCGAATGCTGCCAGCATCGGATCCAACGCTCACAGCTCAGGCAACGATGGCTTTGTCTAGTAGTGTTTGGCGGACCTATGCAACGTTAGCAGCTTCGTTTTTGCTTGTTGGTTTTTTTGGATGGCAGGCTATTCCTTGGATGCGATCTACTTCCGCCGAAATCGCATTATTGAACAATGTCGTTTCGGCATGGGGAGAGCTTCAGAAGGATGAATTGGATTCCCAATTCCTTCGCGATTCTATCGGTAGCGATTTTGAGAATGCGATTGCATCACAAGATCTGACCTTTGAAAGTGATGTCCCTGAGTGGCTAGTATTGGCGGCGGCCGACAGATTGGATGGCGACGAATTGTCCGATGGAAAGGCATTTATCCAATGAATGGCTGGATCCATTGCGAGGCATTCACCTCGTTTCGAGCATATTTGATTGTATTGGCTGTGTTTGGCATTGGAGGAACGCCGGTTTTTGGGCAGAAAGATCTCAATTCCGCAGAAGCACAGTCTCAACCCACATTCGATCAACTAGAAAACGACGCGATCGCCTTCGTCCAAGAGAATCATCCTGAGTTAGTTGCGCTTTTGCAGTCGCTCAAATCGATGCGCCAGAGGGAGTATGAGACCGCGATCCGTGAGATTGTTCGAACGAAAAAAAGGCTCGATGCACTCGCCAAGCGAGAAACCGAAACTCACGCGATGGAGCTGGACGCATGGAAATTGAAATCAAAAATTGATCTTTTGGTGGCCAAGGGGATTGCTCGCGACAAAGCATTTGACAAAGCAGTCCTGCGAGATCTCTTGTCGCAACAAGTCGAGAATCAAAAGAAGCGTTGGAAGAATGAGCAATCGAATTTGACAAAACGCCAAGCGCAACTCGCAGAACTATTGTCGCGAATGGAAGGTCATGAAGCGGAGAAAGTTGATCAACAATTGACAATTCATTTAAAGAGTGTTGACAACAAGATTGGCAAAGCAAAAAAGCCAAAGCAAGATGCGAAGTTCACCAACGATGACAAGGTCAAACCATGATGTTTTCCTATCCGAACATGAAGTTGAGTAAAACGTGGCGGATGCTGCTAGCATCCGCGCCGAAGCTTGCAGCGTCGGCCACAATCGCAATTTTCGTCTCAGCGCTCGCTCATGCAGAAGTTCCCCTTGCCCCCTTGGAGACGCGATTTCAGCCCAATGCGGATGGTATCTCCGAGACTACCGAAGTACCGGACTTTCAAAAGCACGTTTCGCCGTTGCTTGGACGAATGGGATGCAATGGTCGCGCATGTCACGGTTCGTTTCAGGGGCAAGGTGGCTTTACGCTTTCACTCTTTGGATACGATTTCGATGCCGATTCGAAGGCTTTGCTGGACAAGGAGGCTGGTCGAGTTGATGCAAAGAATCCGCTCGCTAGCAAAATCCTCACGAAGCCCGTGGATGCGGACATGCACGAAGGTGGCCAGCGATTCAAGAAAGATGGATGGGAGTATTGGGTATTGAGGAAATGGATAGAGGCAGGTGCACCGAGGACGAATCCTACTCAAAAGGGCGTGATACAGAAGTTGGCTCGCCTCGAGATTTCGCCGCTTGAGATTCAGTTCTTGGCCAAGGACCAAGCAAAGTCGATACATGCAATCGCCATTTGGGAAGATGGAACTCAAGAGGATGTTACCTCACTCTGCCGGTTTTCTAGCAACGACACGTCTATCGCGAAAATAGATGAAAAGGGGGTGGTAGTTGCTGGGGAAATTGGCGATACGCATGTTGTTGTCTCCTATGACAACGCGGTTGTTCCCGTCAGTGTACTTCGCCCCATCGGCGAACCAGGGCAACTCCATCAACAAATTGTCGACGCAAAAACCGAGATCGATAGGTTGGTCTTAAGGAAGCTTGACAAGTTAGGGATCATGCCTTCGGACATAGCGTCGGACGCGGAGTTTTTTCGACGAGCATCGCTCGACGTTGCCGGCACCCTACCAACTTCAGAACAGGTCCGAAAGTTTTTGGCGGACTCATCCTTGGACAAACGTGAGAGAGCGATTGAGAGTCTATTGGATTCACCTGGATATGCCGCATGGTGGACTACATTTCTATGTGACCTAACCGGCAACAACGACGATCAGCTGAATAACTTTTCGCCATTGCCAGGGCAGTCCAGTCAGCATTGGTATCAATGGATTTACGCTCGTATAGCAAAGAATACTCCCTACGATCAAATCGTGGATGGAATTGTTACTGCCGTTTCGCGCGAGCCAAACGAAAGCTACGCCGAGTATTGCGAGAAGATGAATCTAGCGAGCCAGGACAAATCCGGAAAGAGCTTCGCCGAACGGTCCGACATGATGTACTATTGGGCACGCAGAAACCAGCGAACGAAAGAGGAGCGAGCGATCTCATTTGCCTACGCGTTTTGCGGTGTACGAATTCAATGTGCGCAATGCCACAAGCATCCGTTCGACCAATGGTCCAAACAGGACTTCGATCAATTTGAAAATCTCTTTGATGGCATAAATGCGAACCAAAACAGCTATATGCCGGAATCGAAAGGTGATGTTGAAAAGATGGTCAGCGAACTCGGAATCGAGAAATCGCTTAAGGGAAACGACCTCCGAAAGAAGTTGCAGGAGGCGGTTAAGGACGGCAAGACAATCCCTTTTCCTGAACTTTTTGTCCGAGTAGCTAAACAGCCTGAGAACAAAAACAACAAAAATAATAAAAAGCAGACGGAAGCCGCGAAAAAACTCCCGACAGCAAGGTTGCTTGGTTCGAACTATGTCGATCTTTCCAAGGTAAACGATCCTCGTGAACCATTGATGGAATGGCTACGTCGAAAGGACAATCCGTACTTTGCAAAGGCCATCGTCAATCGAATATGGGCACACTATTTCCAATCGGGAATTGTCAATCCTCCGGACGATTTGAACTTAGCAAATGCGCCCAGCAATTCCGAATTGCTCGACTATTTGGCGACGGGATTCATTGAAAACCATTACGACCTAAAGTGGCTACACCGAACGATACTGAATACGGCAACCTATCAGCGAAGCTGGCAAACGAACGAAACGAACTCGCTCGATCGTCGCAATTTCTCGCATGCTTTATTGCGAAGACTGCCAGCGGAAACTGCATACGATGCCCTACGAATCGCCTTGTCCGACTCTGAGCAGGCCAAAGCCTTGTGCAATGTCGAAAGCGATCGCGCCATGACGATGGCAGGCGCGAGTGCTCAGACCAAGGGAGGCAAAAACGCTTTGTCGAATTATGCGCTCACCGTTTTCGGGCGCTCCATTCGCGAAAGCAATTGCGATTGCGACAAATCAAGCGACCCAAGTCTCTTGCAAACTGTCTTCATACGTAACGATGCTGATATTCTTAAGGCCATGAACGATGAGCATAGTTGGTTGACACAGGTCGCCAAGGAATACAATTTGCCGACTCCACGTACAAATGCTCCCGCGCCCGCTCCACCCAAAATGGACGAAAAGAAGGATGTGCGCACTGCCGAGGAATTGGACCGCGACGTTAGAAAGTATCGAAGGCAACTGGAAAACTTAATCGCAAAAGAAAACAACGAAAAGGCGATGAAGAGAACCAAGTCTGAGTTGGCACTGGCAGAAAAGAAATTGAAAGAGTTGAGCTCTGTTACGCTCAATGCTTCCAGTCAAATAACGCCCTCGTCAGCGGTTTACTCGGACAAGCCACTACCCAAAACCCGTAATGGCCTGAGTCCATTGGACGCCGCTGAGGTAGTCGAGGAAGTCTACCTTCGAACTCTCTCGCGCAAACCGACTTCGATCGAATTAGAAAAATCGCGACATGCAATTGCGATTGCTGAAAACCCAACCTACGGAATTAGCGATGTCCTATGGGCTTTGATCAATTCGAAGGAGTTCATCTTGAATCATTAGAGTATGCGAAGTGGGTACGGATATTATCCGTCACCTATGCTCGGGGTTAAACGATTTGAACGCGGCAATCCGCGAAACCAAAAGACATTAGCGGCGATTTTTAAGGAACTTTCACATGTCGATGCATCATTATTGCGACGGAATCAAACGGCGCGACTTCATACGTGTTGGAGCACTTTCCGCAGGTTCGTTTACGTTAGCCAATTACTTAAGAATGGCCGAGGCAGGCCAAGTCCAAGATGGGCACGCTACGTCGGGGATTTTCATTGACCTAAGCGGTGGACCATCGCATTTGGACACCTTTGATCCAAAACCGGATGCGCCCGACGGGATCCGCGGCGATTTCAAGACGATTCCGACCTGTGTCCCTGGAGTACGCATCTCAGAACAATTGCCAAAGATGGCAAAGTGTTTTGATAAATATGTCATTCTTAGAGGCGTTTCGCACACGCTTGCGGCTCATCGGCTGGGTAGTGAATACGTGAATACCGGTAGCCGACCTTTGGCTTCACTTGAGTATCCGGGATATGGAGCTGTTCTTTGCAAAGAGAGGCCAGTTCAAGCTGATATTCCGCCGTTTGTGGCGATCCCAAACGGTGGACAACGCGCAGGCTTTCTTGGCATTCAGTATGCGCCGATGAACACAGGAGCAGCTCCAAAGGCTGGTCTGCCATTCAATGTTCGAGGCATTTCGCTTGGGGCCGGAGTGACGATCGAACAGCTGGATCGTCGCCAAAACCTTTTGCGAGATCTCGACACGACCTTTGCTTCCATGGAGGGACATGACCAATTGCTGACAGGATTGGACCGCTTCAGCGACAAGGCTTACTCGATGCTCACCAGTGAACGCGCTCGCTTTGCCTTCGACATTTCGAAAGAAGCCCCAACCTTTTCAGCTCAGTTTGGAACCGACCCGTTCGAACAGAGTTGCCTGTTGGCGGTACGGTTGATCGAATCGGGAGTACGTTTCGTTTCACTTCAAGTCGGCGGATGGGATAACCATACGGACATCTTCAACAATCTTAAGACCAAACTGCTACCCAAATTGGATGGTGGAGTTTCCTCGCTGCTGACCGGACTTGAACAAAAGGGGCTGCTCAGCTC
>JANLUJ010001270.1:0-1692 GCA_031363425.1 Pirellula sp. | reverse complement strand
TTAAAGGCCGTTAAGTGCCTTCTGAGTGCTACGTTTAGAAGCCCCGAAATGGGTGAGCAGCTGTATCTTTTTTGTCTAACATTTCCTGAGCGGAAGGAATCCCCTTCATCGCATTGGAAATGGCATCGACAGTGGCTGCGTAGTTGAATTCGTAGATCTTTTTGTCATCGGCTGCGGCCGGGTGAATGAACACACCGCAAACAACAACAAGATTCTCGGCTTGGTCTTTTGGAATCACGCCACTCGCAACACTGTCCGCAACGGCCTTCGCTACTGCAGCTTGGGCAGGTCCAAACATTTGGACGGCTTGCTTCATACCTTTGATTGTTACCTTGGTTATCATCACCGTGGAAGGCTTTACAGCAACGTTGGGTGCGAGCACTGCGAGCAGATTGGAGTGACCACTGCTTTGGGTTGCAAGAGCATTTGCAAAGGCTATACCGACTGGCCCGTCCTTGCTTCCAATCATCAAATCGATGTGTGCAATTTCGTTTCCTTCGCCTACAAGTGATTCGCCGACAAACATGGACATGAGGGGTTCCTAAACGTAAAAGTTCGAGTTCGAGTTCGCGCACGACGCGTGATTGAACAGGAAAAGGTAGCAAACTGCAACATTCTTGCAACGCGACCTACGCATCTGTTTTCAATTTCGGGCGTCTTACTTCAAACAATCCAACTTGGTGAACGAGCAATGCCTGCGAAATTCACGCAAATCTCACGACTGGGGGGCTTGTACGGAATGCACTGCGACTAAATTAGGTTCCGGCACGTGGTTTGCTTTATAAGTTGATTGGGCCAGTTTCTTAGGTGGGACGAGAGTTGAAACGGCCATGGAAAGTCTGCCAAAAAAGCCTTGGAGACGGGAAAATACCCTCAAGGCCGAATAATTAACCACCAATACGATTGGAATTTGTCGATTTGGAGTGTACCGTTAGCTAATATTAGTTAGACGCCACCGTCCGGCAGTTCCATTTTTGAGCGTATCCTGTCCCAAAGACTGGATGCAGGCGTACATTTACTCGCTACTTTTGCAAACCGAATTTTTGAATTTCATTGGGATTTGAGGGTATTGATATGAATCGGAAACTGACGAGTTTTTTTGTGATGGCGTTTGCTTTTACTTCGGCGTCTCCGATTCTTCGCGGCGATGATAGCCCGGGAAAAGTCGTCAAACCCGTAACCGTGGAATCGAAAAAGCCAGTCAAGAAATCCAATTCCAGGAAAGCGGAGGCCAAGACTGTCGAAATGTTTCAAGCGATGGACCAAGGCCTATTGACAGTTGACTACATCGGCAAGGATGCAAAAGAAGCCAATTTGATATTCAAAAACAAAGGCGATGAACCGCTCAACGTAGTTTTGCCGGTCACATTCGGTGCAGTTCCAGTTCTTGCGCAAGGCATGGGTATGGGCATGGGCGGCATGGGTGGTGGAGGCATGGGCGGCATGGGTGGCGGTGCAGGCGGTGGCATGGGCGGCGGTGGTATGGGCGGTATGGGTGGCGGCCAAGGAATGGGTGGCGGCATGGGCGGCGGTGGTATGGGTGGTATGGGCGGAGGCGGCATGGGCGGTATGGGTGGCGGCGGCATGGGAGGCATGGGTGGTGGCGGCATGATGGGTGGAATGATGCGAATCGAAACCGACAATCCACGGAAAATGACCGTTGCAACCATTTGCTTGAATCACGGAAAAGCC
>JANLUJ010001237.1:0-15385 GCA_031363425.1 Pirellula sp. | reverse complement strand
TGCCAGTGTCGCTGTTTTGCATTCGAAGATGAGCGGTCCCGAACGACATTATCAATGGAAGCGGATCGCAGAGGGGGCCGTTCAAGTGATCATCGGTCCTCGCAGCGCGATCTTCGCACCCGCACCCTATCTCGGTTTGATCATTCTAGATGAAGAGCACGAGAACTCGTTCAAGCAAGAGACGATTCCACGCTACCACGCGCGCGACGTAGCCATTCATCGCGCGTCGCTGGAACGGATCCCACTCGTCTTGGGATCAGCCACTCCGTCGTTGGAAACATTTCATCGAGCGACGATCGGACAGTACAAAAAAGTGGCCCTTCCACGCCGTATCTTGAATCGGCCACTTCCAGAGGTAACCACCATCGACCTGCGATCCAATCGCATCGATGTCGATCGAGGCAGTCTTTCACAACCACTCGTACAAGCCATCGAAAAAACGTTGGCAGAGAATGGGCAGACAATTCTGCTGCTCAACCGGCGAGGCTTTGCGACGTCGATTCAATGTCCAGCTTGTGGTCATGTCGTAACTTGCCCCGATTGCGATTTGGCACTGACGCATCACCGTGAGGGGAGCAAAGCCTTGTGCCATTTTTGCGATTATACGATCGCGGTCCCGCAAGTTTGCCAGAAGTGTGGTTTTGAGGCGATTCGATTTGCGGGGCTTGGCACACAGAAGCTTGAGATGGAGGTTCAGCAGCGGTTTCCGGATGCGATGATTGCGAGAATGGACTCCGACACGATGAAGAAGCCTGGGAGTCACGAGCGAGTTCAAGCGGACTTTCGCGCCGGCCGCATTCAGATTTTGATGGGGACACAGATGATTGCCAAGGGATTGGATTTCCCAAACGTGCTATTGGTTGGAGTGATCAATGCCGACACGGCGCTTCATTTTCCAGACTTTCGCGCATCAGAAAAGACGTTTCAATTGGTTACTCAAGTCGCGGGCCGCACAGGTCGAGGTGAACGAGGTGGAGTCGTGCTTGTTCAAACCTATTCGCCGGACCATCCCGCGATCATTGCGGCGTGCAAGCATGACTACAAGAGTTTTTCGGATCAAGAGCTCTTGCAAAGAGAACAGTTCGGGTACCCGCCGTATGCTTCGTTGGCACGTATCATCATGCGAGGACCAGTGCAGCAAGAGGCCGAAGAGTTTGCCGAAGGTATTGTAAAGAAGATCCAGTTGGAGATCTCAAAGACTTCGGCACCCGTGCGAGTGCTAGGTCCTGCGCCTCCACCGATTGCAAAGTTGCGGGGCCACTATCGTTTTCATGCGATGCTCATCTCGAAGGAGCCGGGAGCATTGAATGCAATTCTCGCCCGTGTTCAAGCATCCATCAAAACGACCGGCGACAATTTGTACTTAATCGACATAGATCCGTTGGACATGCTGTAATGCTCACCACATCGATTCCAAACGTAGCAACCATAGAGTCGCACTCTATGGTTGCCAGCTGGCTCGTCCAGGTGGTCAAACATATGGTAACCAGAAAAATTCGCGATGTGGCACTCGCCTACTGCAGCCCCCCTTACTACTTTCACGCTAGTCGGCTTGTTTTTCTTCGTCGTAAGCGAGATGCGACAAATCCAACACCAATTACACCAGCCATTATGCAACTGCTTGGCTCTGGCACTGCAACTATGGCACCACCGGCAATCCCCAAGGTTGTCACTTGGCTTGCCGCCAAGGACTGATCCCAAATCGCAACAGCGCCAACTGACAGAAGGCCATTTTCGCCGTCCTCATCGCCAAAAAGCAATACAGTCGGGCTGAATGAATGCCGACCATCCACTGGAGTCGCTGTATGTGCTAGCTGCAAGACTCCGTCCACATAGGTTCGGTAATCACCCGTAGCTAAGTCGGATGTGATGACGAGCCTAATCCAAGTATTTGCGGGCATCGAGTAGGTTGTATAACCCAAAGCTCCAACTCCAAGTTGGCCGTCGCTATCCCGAACAAAATAGTCACCGTCATTTATATTTGCTGTGTTCGTTTGGAACAGCGTTCGCCACTCTGCGGAATCGGGCCGTCTAATGTCGAAAAGCATTGAATACTGATTTACATTAGCTCCTCCCCCGTTAGGCGCAATCCCGTGTGTTGCAACCAAATTGTTTGGGACTCCAACTACAGTGTCGATGACACCATTGAGCGTATTGCCTCCATAGGTTCGCGAGGCAGACCAAGCTGGGGCCGTACCCGAAATCAAAAGATCTGTTCCAAGGGTCGCTTTGCCAATATTGGCGGAATCATTGAATTCCCAAAGACCTACGATTCCGGCGTCCGCTCTCGCGCTGAAATTGACCGCTGCGAGAACCATGCTCCATTTCGCGAAAGCAAAATACTTTTCAATACCCATCATTTTTTTCCGTCTGTTTATTTACCCGATTAAATCACGTTGCAACACTTCTCCGACTCGAAAACAATCTATCTCGTGCGTAGTTCAAATAGCAAGGAAAAAGTGAGCTTAATCTACGAATTCGGAGTTTTACCGCAAATCCGTATCGCGACTTTTGAAGTTGCACATTCCTCAGAGCCGGAGGCTCGACAGAACTTAGCCGGTAGTGAACCCACCGGAATTGGAGGGAATTGCAAGTCCGAGTCCCAGAGGGACGCCAAGCCAGCCCATCGTCACTTTCAAATGAACACCGTTTGCTTGACGCGAGCGAACGACGGCTTCAAGAGGTTTAACGATGTCGATTATACTGTCTACATCAGCGACTCGGAACTCAGCATCCAACAAGTCTCTCGCCGCTCGCGATGCAGAGGGCTTCGTCGAACTCAACAACGGTAAAGATCTAAGCAATTGGCTCGGGGCTGTTGACAATTACGAAGTCAAAGGCGGGGCTATTGTCTGCAAACAGGGCAAAGGAGGCGACTTGCTCAGCAAAGATGAATTTGAGAACTTTACTCTCCGATTCGAATTCCAATTGCCGCAGGCTGGCAACAACGGCATCGCATTGCGAACACCTGTCGGTGGCCATTCGTCGTCCGACGGACTTGAGATACAAGTCATCGATAGCGACGGTTACAATGCGAAACATCCAGACGCACCCTTGAAGCCGTTTCAGTACCATGGCTCCCTTTACCATTGTGTTGGAGCCAAGCATGGTTATCTACGTCCAGTCGGACAGTGGAACTACCAAGAAATCGAAGTTCGCGGTCAAAACATCAAAGTCACATTGAATGGTACTAAAATTCTCGACGTAGACATTGACCAATTGGACCGTAGTTCGATCGAGCATGCGCCCAAAGGGCTTGATAACCGCAAAGGGCATATCGGTTTTGCCGGCCACAGTGACCCGGTCGCTTTCCGAAGCTTCAAGGTCAGAAAGATTGCTGACGGTAGATAATTGTTGACGGTAGATAACTATCGTTGGATCCTGAGCCAAAGGGTGGATAGCCAAAAAGCCCGAACGATCCACCGGTCAAGGAGGTTGTACAGCTTTAGAACGCCCCAATGGGATTGCCCATTGGACGTAAAGTTTCAGAAATACCGCAGGCTTGTCCTGCTGGATTGTTCTGCTTCGAAGCCAAACAAGGCGAACGGCACTACGTTCTTTGCAAGCATTCGCAAGTCGGAAAGCCTCCGAGCTCGTTGGGGCCAGTATGTACTCAGGCCTGCTTCGCGGTCTTGATCGCAATTTGAAAATCCCCTATTTACCCATATATGGGAAATGAGCATGGGCACTCTGGAATCGGACTTTTGTGGTCGGCTATTCTGAAATGGCGAGCCGCACTGGGCGTATTCACGTTGGTAATAGCAAGCGCAAGTGGATTGAATGCGCAAATCAACTTGATCCCGCCGACGCAACCTCATCCACCTCAATACAGACCCGCGACGCAGTCGCCGTCCGACACTCCAACAAATTATCCGGCGAATCAGCAGCAACCTCCAGCGAACCCTCAATTCCGTTCGGCAAGTCAGCCAAACTATCGAACAGCGCAGCAGCCGCCATCCGCATCTCTTCCTGTGGTTCAAAACCCATCAGCGGCCAATGGATCTGCCGTCAATGTACCGAGTCCTGCACAAGCCTCTACTCCCGTCAGCGATGCCGTTTCCATCACGCCGGAAGGGGTCAGTAGTCGCTTGCAACAAATTCAAGCCGCTGCCGATCTTGAACCTGGGCTCAAACAGTCACTCATTGCGACCTACGAAGCGATCGCTGCGGAATTAAAGAGTCGGGCTGAAAGCGAAAAGGTGATCAAAGAGTTTATGATCGCTTACGAAGCAGCACCGGCTGCAACTGCCGAAGCCAAGAAGCGAAAGGAAAACCCTAGGCCGAGAATTGTTTTCTCCGATGAGACTCTCACTGACACTTCGCGTATTGAAACGCTTCAAGCTTATCAACTTGAAGTTCAGGCTCTTGCGCAAGCGGCCACCGATGGTCGCGTCCGCATTGAAACGGCGATTGTTTCAAGAGATACGCGACGCAAAGAACTCGTACGACTCCTTTCGGAGGACAAAAACTCTATAGCGAAGCTCAACGAGGAATTGGCTTCGCCCGCAGTGGACGGGATCGATCCAAGGATCCGCGAAGCCAACACTTTGCTCTTGCGGGCAAAACTTTTGGCCCTCACGGAACGCATCCGCAGGTTTGAACAAGAACAACGAACCTACGACGCCGAATTGGAATTGCTGCCGGTAACGAAAGAAGTCCTGCAGACCGAAGAAAAATTTCAACAAGCCAAGTTGAAAGCCGTAAATGACGAACTGAGCAAGCGTCGCGAAATTTTGATAGCCAACCAAAAAGCCGTCGCAGAAGGATTGGTACTGCGAGCCTCGCCGGAACTGAAGATTCTGGCTGAAAAATTGGTCAAACGGGCTGATGATTGGCTTCAATTGGCAAAGCAAAATTCTTCGCTTCGCTTGGATCTGGAATCTGCTGGCAGTGAGTTGAAACTTTGGACAGATCGCTACAAGATCATGTCAGAACGCATTTCACCCAAGAACAGCAAGCATGTTTCTAATTTCAACAGTTGGGTCGGATTGATGCTCCGCAAGCAGCGAAATGAGCTACCGGATATTGGCCAACTCGCACTCAGGCAACGTGAATATCAGACGAAGATTCTTACCACACAAACCCTGACTTTGGAAATCGACGAATGGAAAGCATCGAATGCTTTATCGCCAGACGCAACGCAACCAACCTCATTGAGCGCCAATTCACTTTATGAATTTGAAAATGCGCCGTTCCGCGACCAACAACGAATGCTTCTGGCATGGGAAAATCGGCTCGTAGATGCCTTTCGTTTAGATGCCAACAGTTACTTTGATAGCTTGATCAAACTGGGTGATACCAATCAGAAAACCATCGATCAAGTTCGGCTGTACCGTACTTTCATTGACGAACATGTGCTTTGGATCCGTTCGAGCGAGCCGATTAACAAGTCCGACTTCCGGCAGATTTGGCCCGCCCTTCAATGGTTGTTCAGTTTGCAAAACTGGAGGATCATTCCGATTCAATTGTGGAATGACCTGTCCGTCCATCCATGGGGATACCTCATTGGTATTTCCATGTATGTGACGCTGCTGGCGAACCTAAAACGCTTCAAGAAGAATATTCAATATCAGGGATCGATCGCGACCAAATCCAACTGCACGACCTTTTTGCCGACGGCCAAAGTCGTTGCGAATTGCTTTCTTCTCAGTTCTCCGCTTGCGGTCATACATTTGATACTTGGGTGGCGATTGATAAGCACGTCGGAAGGGAACCCTTTTGTCGATTCGATCGCTACGGGACTTCTGGTCAGCGCTCGGTATTTTTTCCCTTTAGAAATGATTCGACAGATTAGTCGCACCGGGGGATTGGCTGAGAACCATTTCCAGTGGCCTTGCCGTTCGACACAACTCCTACGGAAGAGCCTGCGGTGGTTCATCGATCTGGCAATACCGGCCGTGACAATTGTCGGTATCGTTGCACAATTTGGGGAAACGAAGTGGGAGAACTCGCTTGGACGGCTTACGTATAGTGTCCTCATGTCCCTTTGTTTCATTTATCTATTAGTGTTGTTGCATCCGAACAAAGGGGTGTTCAGCGATTTTTTGAGTCGCAATGCTGGCGGGTGGATCGATCGGCTAAAGTACATCTGGTATTCGGGCTTAGCCGTCGGTCCGTTGGCATTAATGTGCATGAGCTTAATGGGATATCATTACACCGCCATTCGTCTAACGATGCTCTTGCACACGACTTTTATCACTCTCGTTGGTTTGTTGTTGCTGCACAGTTTGATCCATCGATGGCTCCTGCTACGGAGGCGCGAAATCGTCGTTTCGCAGGCAAGACAGCGATTGGAGGAAGCCAGAAGACGTGACCCAGGCTCGTCAACTTCTAACAGTACCAATGCCATTGCAAGCGCCGCTGATTCAAGATCGGATTTAGCACAGATCAACGCGCAGACTATTCGATTGATTAAGAGTACGCTCGTTTTTGCAGCAATCGGTGCAGTCGTCTTCATTTGGTCCGGCGTTTTGCCCGCAGTTGGTGTTTTGGAATCCTTTGTACTCTGGACAGTCGAGGGGACTACTCCGGACAAAACCACGCCAATCACCCTTGCGCATCTTTTCGTGGCCATTCCGATTGCCATCATGACTGCCGTTGCCGCAAGGAACCTTCCGGGTCTACTCGAAATCGCATTGCTCCAACACCTGCCTATTGAGAATGCGGTGCGCTATGCCATCGCTTCTCTATCTCGCTACACGCTACTGATCTTTGGCATTGCCATGACCTTCAATAGCATAGGAGTGCGGTGGGCAAGTATTCAATGGCTCGTCGCAGCCTTGGGAGTTGGTCTCGGCTTCGGTCTTCAAGAGATCTTTGCGAACTTTGTATCGGGTTTGATCTTGCTATTCGAGCAACCCATCCGAGTCGGGGATGTTATCACGCTAGGCGATACGACCGGCAGTGTCTCCAGAATCAGGATGCGAGCTACGACTGTCACGAATTTTGATCAACAGGAGTTGATCATTCCAAACAAAGACTTGATCACAGGCCGCTTGCTCAACTGGACACTGACGGACTCAACCAATCGAGTCATCATTCAGGTGGGCATCTCGTATGATTCAGATCCAGAACTTGCTTGCTCTCTTCTGCGGGAGGTGTGTTCGAATCATCCCAACGTTTTGAGCGAGCCACCGGCTACCGCCTACTTTGAACAGTTTGGCGACAGTACGCTCGATCTCAAAGCGCGATTCTATCTGGCAAATTTGGACCAACGACTTCCAACTCGACACGATTTGCATGCTCAAATTCGCAAGCGATTTGCGGCAGCAGGAATTGAGATTTCATTTCCACAGCGAGACCTTCATTTGCGTAGTGTCCCAAAGGACTTGGCATCGCTATTGAATTGCGAAAATAGCCGAACAGGAACCACCAAATCCGATTCGACAACGGATGTGTCGGCGGCTCAACCCGTCAACCTTTCTTCGCAAATGAGCTCGAAGAACCTCGGAAAATTCGAGGGCGAGTAATCCTTCTCGATTCTGAATGCTCGGATTTCTTTTGTAATACCGTTAGAAAGACGAATGCAACGGAAAAGAATCAGCCCAACATCGTGCGTGAATGCGCCCATAACTTTTCGCCAGCCAATTTCGACAAATGCTTATATTCCAACTAGATTTTGCGCAGAAACTTCCGTTAAAATTTGGTGTTGAAAAACGAATCCGACACGAACGCAGTTTGCCTCGAAAATGCACTTCTTTTTTATTGTAGCTTAGGAGAATGAGGAATGTCTGCTGATTGGTTTTTTATGAAGAAGAGTTTTTTTGGGAAGTCGAAGACCGTAGGTCCCATTGCAGAATCCGACTTCTTGCACAGGATAGAAAAAGGAGAAATATCACCCGAGACGATGGTCTCTAGCACATCAAAAACGCATGGTCACTGGATGCATCTAAAAGAGATAAGGGCTGCGCATCAGCACTGGAAGAAATCGCATCCCTCTGCAAATGGTGCAGCCTAATCGGCATGACTTAACTAGCATGACATAGTAGAACAGTTGTCCTCAACTGTTCCCGCACTGTTCCCGCTCTGCTACGGTTCTGTTCCCGTTCTGCTGCTAAGCGCTTAACCCATTTTGTCTTGTTGCCATTTCTTCTCGCAACGCCCGCAGGCCTCGCTTTAGTAAGCCAGCGACTGCCATCTCCGACTTGTCAATTTTTTCGGAAATTTGTTTCAGCGACATGCCTTCTAGATATCGCATTCGGATCGCTTCGCGCTGCGTCTCAGGTATCTGTGCCAAGCAAGAAGCTAGAACGACAGACGCTTCGTCTCGCATCATGCGTTGGCTGGGGGACGAGGATTCTGAGGGCACCATGTCCTGCATACCCAAAGAGCTTCCACCCGATTCGGAGCTAACTCGAAGAGTAACTTCTTTTCGAGCAGAGCGTTTCTGTGCCGTTAGGTGTTGTTGGTGTGCGGTGGACACATTGTTGCGAAGTATATTCCGCAGCCAGGCCAACAATGACTCGACCGAATCGCCGCGAAAATTATCAAAATCGCGTGTCGCCTCCAGGAAGGTAATTTGAACCACATCCGCGTAGTCGAGTCGACTCTGCAATCGTTCGTCCAGATGACGTTGAGCAATGACGTTTAGGTAGGGACGAAATCGATTCAACAACTCCCCCTTGGCGGACTCGTCCCCTTGTTTGGCTAATGCGAGAATTTCGTGCGAATCAAATAGCATGGTTAGGCGTCCGGATCGATCTCCCCGATATGCATCCATTTCTTTAGCAACGGGGAAAGCGCGAGACAAACGACGCCTGATCCACATGCCAAGATTGCCAACAGCTTATAGACGTCGCCATAAATATGCACCGTTGCCGATGGGATCGGAACGATTGTGCTACCCCCTTCGTTCACCGAAGCAAATTGCGAGATAATCCCAGCGAGGAATTGCGCGAACGCAGTCGCTAAAAACCAAGAACCCATGACAGTACTTACGAGCCTAGCTGGTGACAGTTTGGTGACCATAGATAAGCCGATTGGCGAAAGGCATAGCTCGCCTGTTGTCAGAAACAGGAACAACAATAATAGCCAATAGGACGCTACCATTCCGTCGGAATCTGCCGTCTGCGCACCGAAATAAACCATGGCGAACGCTAACCCGACTTGGATGAGACTCAGAGCAAACTTAACTGGGGCAGTTGGTTCCATCCCAAAAGATCCTAGCAAGCTCCACAGTCCTGTCAGGACCAGGCCCAACAGGATGATGAAAATGCTGTTAACTGCTTGAAAAACCGACGCTGGAATTTCCGCCCCCCCCAATCCGATTTTTCCGACATTCTCTTCAACGTATTTCCATTCGATTTTCTTGTCCTCAAGTGTCGCGATATCTTGCTTTGCAAACTCACGCAAATAGGTCATAGCAGTCATGGTCATCTTGGGTTCTTTTTGAAGATCGGCAATCGTTGCCTGCAACTTCTCTGCAGACATTCGTTTCCCCTCTTCCTTTGCAGCTTCAACTTGACGCACGGCTTTTTCAATTTGTGGGATTACTTTAGTGGAGCCATTTTCGTGACCGAGGAATTCCTGACTGAAGTACTCCATGCCCTTCAGATCCTCAGTTAACCGAAGCTCGACAGACTGGCCAACGTCCGACTTGGCCACTAGTCTAGTCTCGCTGACGCGATCTACATTTCGGTCAGCAAAGTTATTGACAGAGCTACCCTGCTGTTCAAAAAAAGCCCAAAACCAGATGGAGAAGAACGTCAGGATGAAAACGACGAACATGCGTTCTCGTGCGATCTTGTTCATTCGAAGCGCTTCTCGCATCAAATAGATCGTTGCAATGATTCCCGACAATGCCAAGACGAGCCCAGCGGGTCGACTGGCCTCATTGACGAATGTTGCTAAACCTTTAACGAGTTTGCTCTGGCTCTCCTGCATTGGTTTGATTATCGATTCTGGGATCAATGTAAGTTGCTCATTGAAGCCAGGCAGAATCTTGAACCCCGATACTAGCAGAACAAAAACAGGGATCGCAAAGACGATACCGATTAGGACTTTGATTAGATTTGCCCTCCATAATTCAGGATATGGCGCCCTCCCAATTTCTTTTGGAAGCCCTCCGCGCGTCAGAGCGGTAATTGCAACGATTGCAGAAATGATCACTGAGAACACGACGAAATAAGTTGAGACGAGTGAAAACGCATCCCCCGCGTTGTACTTGATCATGGCTACGACACTGCTTGTCGCTGCCAACGCGATGAGAACCTGGGTAACGAAATTTGGCGCTACGAAAACCGCTAGGCCGATGAGCATTCCAATGGTCGCTAGGCCAAAACCCAAATGCCACCCATAGGTCTCGCCAATGTATCCGCAAAGCAGTGGCGACATCCCGCCGCCAAGGTTGACGCCAATGTAAAAAATGGTAAAGCCGCTATCTCGCTTCGTACTGTTCTCAGAATAAAGCTCACCCACCATGGAGGAGATGTTGGGCTTGAAGAAACCGTTTCCCGTGATCAAAAAGCCGAGCGCGCAAAAGAACCAAAACTCTGTTTGACGCATCATCAGCAAATGGCCAGTTGCCATGAGCAACCCCCCGATCACAACCGCTGTTCGTTTTCCCAACATGCGGTCCGCAATCATTCCGCCGAAGAGTGGCGTCATATAGATTAGCGCGGTATACGCGCCGTAGACCGCGTTCGCATCCTTGTCACCATATCCCAAGAATCCCTTGAGCATGTAAAGAAGCAACAGGGCACGCATCCCGTAATAGGAGAACCGTTCCCACATCTCGGCAAAAAACAGGGTGTAAAGTCCGGTCGGATGCCCAAAGAGCGTGGGAAGCGTATCCGGATCGATTTGGGAAACTTGCGAGCTAGCGACTTGCACTATTCACTCCATCCAACTGGGATTTCGACGATTTGAATTTGGATTCCAGCATAATCAATGACTGACGATCCAAAACAAAAACAAGACTACTTGTAGAGTAACCGCTGGGTAAGATCTGGCGCCAAACCGGGAATTGGTACCAAATGGAAGCAAACCTAGCATTAATGAGAGAGCCTATTTCTAATGGATCGCTCGCATGCATGCAACCACCTTCACGCTCGAACGTGAACTTGATAGACTCAACTCCATGAGACCGAGAACCTATATCTTTGCATTCGCCGTGGAGGATTATTCAACCGCCTCAATCCCGACCGTTGTCTACGCCGAACAAGATGCGGAGAGTTTTGTACTTGCCTGGCAAGAAATGGGAGCACAGGCCGCGGATTCGGTAACCCTCGTCGGCGATGAAGCGACTCAAGCAGGGATTCGGTCCAGTCTCCGCGAATTGTTGAATAGAGTAACATCGGATGATCGCTTGGTGCTATTTTATTCAGGTCATGGAGCATCGTTGAAAAGTATTAGCGTCTTAACCACATTTGATACAACAATCGCAAATGCTGTAGAAACAAGCATTCCGCTAACTGATATCTTGAACGAGATTCGCCAGTTCAAGTGCGGTCAGGTTTTGTTATTCATTGATGCTCGGCACAGTGCTTCGATATTCGAAAGCGAATTCACCGATGATGAGCTTCGGGCTTTTTGCAAAGAATCGAAATCCCGATTTGCGTTTGTCTCTTGCAAGCCAAATGAAATTTCTCATCCGAGTCGATCCCTCGATCATGGTATTTGGACCCATTGCGTCCTTCAAGCGATTCGAGGCTCGGCCAAGGAAGCAATCGGAAAAGACCATCGTGTCACGACAACCACCCTGCAAAGTTATTTGCTTGCGGAGGTCCCTCGGATACTACGCGTTACGGTTGCCGGCGCCATCCAACAGACTCCCGTTATGTTTGGAAACAAGTTGAGTGAAATGGTCGTTGTTGATCTTGCAGATACACTACAAAAGCGCCAACTTGCCGTCGCTGATTCGTCCAACCCAATTAAAGACTCCTGCCTAACGGGTGAGGTTCGTGGACGCGTTCGTGAGCTCCGTGGATATTCGAAACCAAAGACCCCTCTCGGTTCACACAATGATTGGGAGCGGGACTTCGTTGAACAAGCGGGGGCCTTCGAGGTAACAGCGCACGCTACCGATATATTTGAACAGCTTCGAGAGTCGTTTCGATACAAACGCAAGGATCTCAGTTTTACCAACATCGCTTCGAAGGCATCGATTAAGGGACCAGATTTCGATGTCAATATTTCACTCACACAAGATCCAGATGACGCTGAAAAGTACCTCCTTTCCACGGAGGTTCGTTCGTTTCGCAATTTCGCTGTGATCGATGATTCGAATTTTCTCGCAATTTTTACGAAGTACTGCACGAGGATCGTCTTCGAACTAGAATCCAAAATCGATCTAGAATCCAAAATCGATGATATCGAGGAGATTGAAGCGTTGGCCGAGCATCTAGAATACGATCCTGAGTGCACCGAGTTCACGCTTCGGCTAACTAGCCCGGGAATCCTTATTCATGCAACCGAAGACAAGCTGGTCTTTTCGTTGGATTCACAGGGTGACCTGAAATTACTATTAAGCAACGCTCAAAAGGCATTCACGCAGTTGGCTGGTGATCGCATCAACCTGGGCCTTCGAAGCTCCAAGTCTTAAGGCAAGCCCGTGTAGAACGGCACTCCGTGCCGCTTTTCTTGGCACGGAGTGCCGAGCTACTCAAATCCCATCAAATCAGTTTTGTTTATGTAACCAAGGGCGTTTTAGCACGCCCATTGATAAGTCGATTATCGAAACCGCTTCGGCCGCTGGCTGCGATTGCGTCTTGGCCTATTGCATTCCGGTTTGGCTTGGTCTAAACCTGGAGGTAGATTTTTAAGCATTCCTTAACACAACTATCCCACATGAATAATTCTGCTACGTCTGGCGTCGCCACCGCCCCTTCACTTACGGATCATGACGTGCAGGCTATCGACAAGTTGCGAACCGCGTATTTTCAATTTGCGGCCGAACTGGGCAAGGTGATCGTCGGGCAAAAAGCCGTTATAGAACAACTCGCTATCTGCCTATTTGCTCGACGTCACGCGTTGTTGATGGGGGTGCCTGGCCTCGCAAAGACGCTGCTCGTAAGCAAGATTGCGGAAACAATGTCACTAGGATTTAGTCGCATTCAGTTCACTCCCGACCTGATGCCAATGGACATTACAGGCACGGACATCCTACAAGAAACGCAAAACGGCCGTCGCGAATTTCAATTCATCAAAGGCCCTATTTTTTCCAATATCATATTAGCCGATGAAATCAATCGAGCCCCGCCAAAGACCCAGGCTGCCTTGCTCGAGGCCATGCAAGAACAAAGAGTGACAGTTCTTGGGAAGTCATTCGAACTAACCTCCCCGTTCATGGTTTTAGCTACTCAGAACCCGGTGGAACAAGAAGGCACTTATCCACTGCCGGAAGCCCAACTCGATCGATTCATGTTTCTCGTGGAGCTAGATTATCCGAATGAAGAAGAGGAGATTCAAATCGCTCGGACAACCACGGGTGACGATCTGGTGAAACTAAATGCGTTGATGGGTGCTGAGGAGATCATTTCGCATCAACGATTGGTTCGACGGCTACCTGTGCCTGATCATATTTACAACTACGCGGCCCGGCTAGTCCGCAAGACTCGTCCGCAAGGGGAAACGGCACCAGCCTGGCTCAAGCCGTACGTTAGTTGGGGTGCGGGTCCTAGGGCTGTTCAGAACTTGATCCTGGGTGCGAAAAGCCGAGCCGCTCTGCTTGGTAGTTATATGGTTCGCATGGAGGACATCCAGGCCGTTGCAAGGCCTGTCCTGACCCACCGAATCATCACGACCTTTGCTGCACAAGCCGAGGGCATGTCAGCCAAACAAATCGTGCAACGTTTGGTCGGGGAAATGGAATAGGGCCAACACTTTACTCATGCTTCCAATCGCACGATCGTTTTTGGATCCGATTATTCTTTCGCGTCTGTCCGCAGTACCACTCATGTCGCGGCACGCCATGCAGGGCAATATCTCGGGCCGACATTCATCACCGCATCGCGGTTCGAGCGTCGAGTTTGCCGAATATCGAAAGTACGTTCCTGGTGACGACTTGCGACGACTCGATTGGCGTGCCTTTGGGCGAACGGACAGGTATTACGTCAAGGAGTTTGAGGCCGATACGAATCTTCGCTGTTGTGTCGTCGTTGATACCAGCGGATCGATGGCATACGCATCCAAGGGGCAGACGCCTAAGATCCAATACGCGAGGCAAATTGCGGCTTCGATGGCCTATTTGGCAGCTCAGCAAGGGGACGCAGTTGGATTGACTTGCGTTGCGGAAAAAATTGTTCAGAACATTCCACCACGAAGGTCCGCTGCCCATCTCAAAGTCATTCTCGACACTCTTGAAAACGCCAAGCCAGCTGGTGACACTCAGTTGCCATTGATCTTGAACGAGTTGGCGGAAACGGTCAGGCAGCGCGCATTGGTGATTATTATCTCAGACTTCTTTGTCGAGCCTGCCGTTTTGAAAGGTTGCTTTGAGCATCTGCGATTTCGCAAGCATGATGTGGCTGCCTTTCATTTGCTAGACCCGCTAGAAATGGAGTTTGCATTCCAGCGCCCGGTTCGGTTTACGGATATGGAGGGTGGGCAGCCGTTGTTTGTTGAGCCAACCGAAATCGTGGACCGCTACCACAAGGCCTTGGGTACCTACCTGACCAATTTGCAACGGGTCGTGTTGGAAACATCGGTGGACTACCATCGCGTCATCACGAGCGAAACCTACGAGCATCCTATGATGCGATTTCTAGTCGGCAGGACTCGCGGACGGGGTGTTCGATGAACTTCATTCAACCTTGGATCTTGCTGGCGTTGCCGCTAGTCGCGGTTCCCATCATTATCCATTTGGTAAACCAGAGGCGCTTTCAAACCGTTCCCTGGGCGGCCATGATGTTTCTGTTGCAAGCCAGCCGCATGTCGAGCGGCTACACCAAACTGCGACAATGGCTCATTTTGCTGATGCGCGCATTGGCCGTGGCATGTCTCGTTTTTTTCACTTCGCGACCCTTGGCCAGTGGATTGATCGGATTGCTTGGAAGTCGGTCTAGTGAAGTAGCGATCGTGCTATTGGATCGTTCGCCTAGCATGCAAGAAACGAAATCCGGATCCGGCCAAACAAAACTCTCGGGTGCCTTGAGCCAACTTTCGAATACCCTCAAAACACTTGGCGTACAGCGAGTGGTTGTGTTTGATTCGGCGAACGAAAAACCAATTGAATTCGAATCGCCGTCCGCGATGGTTTCCGATCCGTCGTTGGTAGCCAATGGTATGACGAGCGATATTCCTGGAATGCTTGAGCGGGCGTTGCTCTACATCAAGAACAACCGCTTTGGAAACGTCAACGTATGGATTTGCTCTGACATGCGAGAGAGCGATTGGAGAAGCCGTGATGGTAGGTGGGCCGCAGATCGACAGGGCTTTATTAGTCTGG
>JANLUJ010001159.1:0-3091 GCA_031363425.1 Pirellula sp. | reverse complement strand
GACGTGCAGTGACGTTAGTGCTACGGGTTCACTCGTATTGGTGGGTTCGTTCGCAACTGTGCAAGTTCCGAGCAGCAAGGCTGCGAATCGGCATAGCCAAAGGCTCCCGGCGAGCTTGAGGACAGTTGATTTAGTTAGCCGCACCGCGTTAGCTGCGGTTACCCGCTCGAAAACCGATGCTAACGCCCTTCGGCTAGTTATTGCGATTGGGTTTTCGGCTAAATCAATAGCCTCCGTGAATAGGCCGGAATGCCTTTGAAGACCACAGGCTGGAAGCCCATGCCACATTAGTTTCGGCAAGTTCATCATGATCCTTGTTTGTTCTTGCGGAGACGTAGCGCTTCGAGCCGGCTTAGTGGACGACCTGATTCATCCTTTTGCGAGGCCCCCGGCGCTGCGATGATCAATTTCGTATTGCGGGCAACACAGTAAGAAACATGTTGGTTATCTAAGGTCCCACTCAAGCGGCAAACTACCGAATCGACAGTCCCGATCGGGGCATCGTCCTCAATATTCAAATGGAACTTTACTAAGTTGTCGGTTCGTTTGACTTGAATCGATTCGACATGAACTCGATTGGGCAAATCCTCGAGCGTTGCAACCAAGTTTTCAGGTATAGAATCGCGCAAATCCAGTCGGCAAACTAGTTCGACCGAAGAGCCTCTTTCGGCAGAGACGGAATCGATAGTCCCATGAGCAGGCGAATCGCAAACGGTGAGCGAGTGGAGCGAAGTACAAACATTGGTCAATGACACAGTCACCCGCCTACGCGAACGCATTCCCATTCCCATCCCCATGCCAGTGGCATTGGCATTGGTACCTGTTTCTGGCGAACTCTCGACAAGCCCAGCGACTCCCTCCGCTACCAGCGGCCAGTCGCCCGCCTTAGCGGCTCGGTTTGCGCGAAGAGTGATCGTTCCCGACGCCTTGTTAGCGGGTATTCGAGTCTTGGCCTGGCAATCCACCCAATCCGGCAACAGAGGCAGCGTAATATCGATCGGCGCATCGAAGCCAGGTTCCCGTTTTACCTCAATGGTGATGTCCAAGGTTCCATCCGCCGACAGTGGCAATGTGGGTCTCACCAGTTCAATGGAGTACGGCACCGTATCAACGGTTGCCACCGCCAAACGATCCACACGGGTCAACTGATAGATAGCATCCGCAGGACCGTTTACCAAGTCCACGATCTGTTCAAAACCACCGGTCACCTTCGTCGTTTTCGATCCCACGGGTTGCAGGGATGCGTTTACCTGAACCAAGGAGCCGGATAATGGCGACGAAGCATCGGCAGTAAATACTGCGGGAACCACAAACGCGGAGTCCGCCACGCGAGGACAATCTACTATAACCCCATTCAATAGCCCTTCAAACATCAAGGATGCTTCCCCATTCAATCGGTCGCGGTGAAGTCCCAAGAATGCAAGGGTCCGATTGCCCTTTGGAATCGCGATTGTTTGTCCAGCTTGAGACAACTTGTTGCGCCTCGGCAGGAACGTCGTGATGGATGTATGCAAAGGTGCCACTTCAACACAGTAGCTATAAGCTGCACCTGAATTCTTTCGTTTGTCTCGAATTGAAACGACATACGTATCATCGGCCTTGGTTTCAAAGACCAATCTCGTGTCATGACTATCGAAGTCATCACCACTAATTACAACTCGATCGTTTTGGTCTCGTACCTCGACAACCGCATCTAAGAGCGAGCCCAATCGTGACGCGAATACCTCCAAAGAAACGGTAGAGTCTTGATGGGCTCTGAAGCGGAACTTGTCGATCTCGCCGACTTCACGAACCACTCCATGCACCGCCACGGGTACCGTCAAGGAATATTTGGCCGTTTCCGTGAGGACCGGAACGACTCCAGAGCCGACGAAGGTCTGCGACAGTGCCGCCTCATCGCAGAACTGATCATAAGTGCTGACACGAAACGGGATGGGCGAAGGACAAATCTTATCTCCTTCCTTCAATTCGATAAACCGAGTACCGATAAGCCCTGAGTCGAATGACATTCGTTTCCGAAAGGAATCCGCCTGTTCGATATCGGACGAAGTAAACGTGATGTCGGTTTCTGTTCCGGCCTTCACGCCTAGAGGAAAGACACTATATGGCCTCGGGAAATTGCCGATGTGCAATGCATACTGGCTATCCGCGTCCGCGTTCGCACCAGCGGACGTAATCTCGATCGTATACATCCCATCCACCGGCGCCAAAACCGAAAAAGAGGGGTCTTGGTTTAGCATCGGCGTGTCATCGACGCGCTTGAGAACGTGTCCGAAAGGATCGCGAAGCGTTAGCGTGGTATCCAACAACGAAATTCCGAGTCGCACGCCGACCGCCTCGGCGGAAATGCGTTCACCGGCTTTGGCTCGTATTTGAAACGAGTCGACATCATCGGATTCGAGCGTGCCCAAGACGGTGCGATTGGGAGCTACCAATTGCTCCTCCGCGTCTTTGTCCTCCTGGACGGTTGGAAACGGGCTGATAGTCAGAGTACGCAGCTCGGAAAAACCATTGTCACCCAACAATCGAAACGCATGCGGACCCAG
Organism: Pirellula sp.; assembly: GCA_031363425.1. Classification (GTDB taxonomy): domain Bacteria; phylum Planctomycetota; class Planctomycetia; order Pirellulales; family Pirellulaceae; genus JBKCUI01. The sequence goes on along the minus strand of JANLUJ010001159.1, from coordinate 545 downwards.
GCTGCATCGCGCATCTGCGACCATGTGAAGTCTCGCTTCCTCATCTTTCGTTGCTTCGATCCGCTCGCATCGAACGCCGGGTTCGTAAAAGACCACGCTTCGAATATCTTTTAGCGACGCACCCTTGGCAACGACGGTAAATGCATCCCCTCGTGTACCCACCGGAGGTGTGATCAATTCGAGCGACGGATTGCCACCCAGTGCCTGTCCGCAAATGAAACACGCAAGGGAGCAGAACAACAACAGTTTTCGAAAAGGGTATGTCATGAATGAGGTAGTGCCCAGTGCTTGTGATGATACCGATCGCGATAAGAGAATCATGCCAACAAACCTTGAACAACCTTGCCGTTAGTAACAATTGGTTGTGGCCGATCACCAGGTGACATCAAGGACTTGGCCGCATCGATGCCGAGCAAATGATAGACGGTCGTAATGTAGTCTTCGACACCGAGCGGATTATCGGCTGGTTCGGCTGCAAGCGCATCCGACGCGCCGTAGATTTGTCCACGCTTCGCACCACCACCAGCCATCACGATGCTAAAGAC
>JANLUJ010001133.1:0-1132 GCA_031363425.1 Pirellula sp. | reverse complement strand
CTTCAAAAATTGCGCGTCGTGCTATTTATTAAAGTCGTGCTATTTATGAAAAAAGCCACTCCGTTTGGATTGGCTCATTCTTGCTTTGTAGATCGTGTCGACAGCCTAAACTGTCTTTTTCTTCTTTAGATAACGTCTTGCACCAACCATGCACACACCTAGTACTAGCAACATGGTGCTTGGTTCTGGCACAGCAACTATTTCGTAACGCAGACCTGCTGCTGGACCGACAACCTGCAACGCATTGAAACCTGGATCAACAGCGGCAAGATTGCTCAGACCCAATGTGTAGACTCCAGCGGTCGCAGCAGCCCGAGCAGGGATGCCAGCGAAGGCAGGGGTTGCAGCGGTGCCAAGTGTAATGGTCGCAAGCAAGGTGTCGTTGCCTGTAAGCGTTAGACCCGCGCCATTGTTTGCACTGAAAACCTGACGAGAAAAGGTAACTGGATTGCCACCCGAAGCGAATGACTGAAATCCACCTGCGGCCGCCGGGAAGAAGTTCGATGTTCCCGCATTAAACCGCCCTCCAGTTGTTGTACCGTTGGTCAGACCTGGGTCAGCTGCGTCAATGAAAAAATCGATCCCTGACAGATTGGCTATTGTTCCTGTATCGGATCTTACAAAAACGTTGAACACTGCGCTGCTTCCAAGATCGATGGTACCAGGCGTAGCTTTTTGCACCGAAAAAATGACTGCGGCGTGTGATTGTGTCCAACTGCAAACAATCAGCAGACAGGCGAGAGCAATTCTCATTCGAACCTCCTTAACAAAGCAAATTAACTTGGCGGATTGGGAAGTGCGTAACCTCCCTTCATGTTGATTCTTCCGATTGTAATGGGTATTTCAGCACAAGATACTCATTTTCCCCTTATCCGGAATAAATTAACACGAACTTCCTGGTGAATTTCACAATATTTTGCTGGGGCCAAATTTCTGGCCATTCGCCTTGTATAGCTTAGAAAAAGAACAATCCGGCAGGACAAGCCAAATGGCACTCACTTTGTGAGCGGCAAGGCGCTAGCGCGGATTATTCATTGTTTGTTGAACAAAAACGGCCTTCTGTGCGTATAAGTTGTTTATCACAAGCAGCTTACGACGCAACAGAAAGGCCGATCATGATTATACAGTCTGC
>JANLUJ010001044.1:0-4464 GCA_031363425.1 Pirellula sp. | reverse complement strand
ACTCAATGTGAGATTGGTGACTAGCTTTTCGATAAGCAGCGTATTTGGAACAATTAACTCATGGTTTTGATAGTTGCGAAGCGTCGTACTTCGCAACCCAATTCGCGTAACCAGGCACTGATTTTCACTCAACAAGATGATGTCTCCAACTCGAATCGGTTGCTCGGTCAACAGTATCACTCCACTCATGAAATTGTTCATAACGTCCTGGCTACCAAAGCCGACTGCTATGGCTGCGGCACCTCCCAAAAATGCGAAAGCCGTCAACGGAATTCCCATGAGTTTAAAAGCCACTATCCCAAACACGATGCAAAGCAAATATCGAAATATCGAACGCAGAGCCACGGCGACGCCAGGCTTTACGCCTAAGATTGGAAACAAGAACTTCCCAACAATCTTGCTTACAAGAAAGGAAGCATAAATGCCTATTGCAATCAAAAGAATCAGAAAAAGGGCTCTTGAAATGGGGATTCCTTTGTCGTCCACCTCAGCGACCTCGTACGACAATATTTCCCCCAGAAACTCAGTGGGGCTTGAATTCCAAAATGTTGTTTCCGTGCCGATTTTATCTCGAATCTCTTTGCGAAATCGAACAAGTGGTGATTTGAGCGATTCCAATTGTTCCGCCATTTTTGCGCTAGCAACATCCAAGTATTTTTGAGCGTCTGATTTCGCTCGCAACAGCTCCTCCTCAGGCAATTCAACATTCAAAACTTGACTTGGTTCCATCACATTCCGAAACGTATCCCGTTTTCGATGGATTGCTAATACGTGTGCATCAAGTCTGTCAAGCAGGTCGTCGAGATCAGACTTCCATTCCTTAAGGGTTGCTAGTTTAATGCGTTCTGAACGCTTCAAGTCAAAACGTTCTTTCCATTGCAATTGCGATTCCTCTAGAATGTCTGCGATCTGACTAAAAGACACTTCCAAAGCTTGATAGATCTCAATTGATTCGCCAGTCAAAAGCAATTCGGATGCACTCGGCTCAATCGTTGTCAAACGCTGGATCCGAGATTCTGCTTCGCGTTTCCGCGACAACCATGACATGCGTTCCTTTGTCAATTGCGAGATGATTGTCTCACGATCGTCAACAGAAAACTTGACTCCCTTTGCGTACACTTCAATTTTCTTCTTGAGCTGATTCTGCGCGACAACGCAGAGCGATTGTCGAGTCGTTAAGAGTTCAAGCGCTGTCTTACGTAAGCCTAAAATAGCCTTAGCTAACTCTAAGTCGACGGCATCGTTTCTTCCTAGGTTTTCCGGTTTGTCACTTTTCTGGGCTCCGCCGATACCGGAATTTTTTTCTTTTTCTGCGAGTTCCTCTTTGGCGACGTCAACTAGTTTGCTAGCCGCTTTCGATTCGGTTTTGAGAAGATCTTCTTGGGTCTGTTCTTTTTCCAGAAGTGTGCGAAGTGATTCCAACTTTAGAAACGAATAAGGCTTCTTTTCGTCTGGAACGAATTTTTCCAGTTTTTCCAATTGCAGTTTTGCTTCCTGCAAATGTTGGTTTACTGTTGCTAACTCTTTTGTTTTGGATTGATGTTGGGCAAGAATGGAATCTAGGCTCTTAAGCTGGGCCCGTATTTCGGCGTTGTCGGCTTGGACTGAGATTTGCGATGAGATTTGTTCTCTTTGCCGTTTCAGTGAGTCTAGTTGGCTTGATGTAGTGCCCGGATCGTCCAATGTCTGAGCGGAACAAACGCCAAAGACAACCAGGAGCGCGGAGTGCTTTGCTAGTTCTTTGGCTCCATTCAAAATGAATTGTAGAATGTTGGATGCGGCTCTCATTCCATAGCGATTTCAGGTATTCGGCATAGGGGCCAATTGAACAAAGTTATGGACTCCAATAGTGGTTGAGCAAAAATATCAACCACTTACGATGAGTTCGCGAAAATCGCGAACACCTTTGCAGGATCTTCTAGACCAGGGAAGCAATTGCGAACGGTTGACAGAGCTGTTCTACACTAACGCCGCAACATTTTTGCGATTACGAAAATGACGAAAGCACCTATCAGACCACCGCCTCCCAGCATGTAGATCAACGAATACTCGATCGCTCCGACCGGTAGAAATTGTATCAGTTCCATAGTTTGCTCCGATTTCAGGGTTTGAGTTGCTTGTCGGTTGAACGCCAACTACTTTTTACAAAGCAACCCCTGTGCCAAAGGATGGCGTGTTGATGAAATCCTGCGAATGGACAGATCAAGGCTCGGAGATCCAGCCTCGTTCAACGAACTCTTCAATGACTGACTCAACTAATTGTTCAAGTTTCTGCAATTCGCCCAGGTGAAACATCTCAAGTTGACCGTTTGCCGCTGAATCCTCCAGTCGATTTGCAAGCTCCGAGGCAGGTTGAGCATAAAACGTCGCAACCAAACCCTTCAAGCTGTGAACTGCAGATCTAGCATGAATTGCACTATTGTTGGCAACTGCAGCCTTAAGCTCGTTCAGGAGCTGTGGTGCGTCTTCTTTAAACATGGTCGCTAGTTCCAACAACAGCACCCGATTACCGTCCAACGCTAGAAGCGCTCGTTCCTCGTCTATTTGAAACATAGTTTCGATTGTCTCGGCAGGATGCGGGATTTTTGCGAACGAATGGCGTAAACCATCCTGCCTGCGGCAATTGGCGTGCCAACCAAAAATGAGCCAAACGGCTGCCTTAAGGCGAGCGGCCCGAATGTGTTCACGTAGCGTGGCTCCCCGGGGCCGAGTGTTCCAACCTCCCAGCCAGCTAAGTATGATTCCCATTAAAGATGTTGTCGAGATTCGCAGGATTGCTCAATTGCAAGGCAATTGAAGCGTTTTTCGACCAACAAGCAAGTTTAGCGATCAACGACTTCATGAATGCTTCTGCCTAGGCGGATGGACCAATTTTAACACCATGCTAGACGAAAACAGTACGGTCGAACGTATGAACTCTAGTTTTTACCACAGCTTATGTTAAAAAGATTCGGTTACCATCTGACCAAAAGTCTGCGTCATGGGAGTATTGGTTTGACCAAAGTATTAATCATTGATGATGACCGTTCGGTTCGTCATATCGTTGCAAGTGGACTGAACGGCTATTGTGACATAACCGTTGTACCCGCGGCCGATGGCGATATTGGATTGGATTTGCTTGAATCCGAAAAACCAAGTGTGGTTTTGCTCGATGTATTCCTACCGCATCACAACGGCCTAGAACTGTTTCGAAAAATTCGAGCCATTGACCGCAAGCTGCCCGTTATCTTTATTACGGGCGATACGTCGAGCGAGACAGCTATCCAAGCCATGAGGGCTGGAGCATTCGACTATTTATCGAAACCTTTGGACATAGGGCAAATCCGAAGTTTGACGCTCAGCGCAATCAAAGCACGACGCATGATGGATGAGCCGGTTGCCTTTCAGGTTGGTGAGGGGGAATCGGGCGGAGAGCGCTTTGTCGGAAAGTCCAAGGCGATGATTGAGGTTTATAAGTCCATTGGTCGGGTCGCAGCCGAAAATGTAACGGTTCTGATTCGCGGTGAAAGCGGATGCGGCAAGGAGCTGGTTGCTCGCGCTCTGGTTCAGCATAGCGACCGAGCCGAAAAGCCATTTGTCGCTGTCAACTGTGCTGCTATACCGGATCAATTACTTGAAAGCGAACTTTTTGGGCACGAAAAGGGTGCATTCACGGGAGCAGAACGCCGCCGCATTGGGCGATTCGAACAGTGTGACGGTGGTACGATCTTTTTGGACGAGATTGGCGACATGTCCACGATCATTCAAGGCAAAGTGCTGCGACTTCTTCAGGAGCAGAAGTTTGAACGCGTTGGGGGAAACGAATTGGTTACTACCAATGTCCGAATCATCGCCGCCACGAATCGGCCGCTCGAGCAAATGGTTACTCAGAGTGGTTTTCGTGAAGACTTGCTCTATCGACTCAACGGATTCACGATCGACCTTCCACCGTTGAAAGAACGGCGTGAGGACATTCCGCTTCTACTCGAGTATTTCTTACGGCGTGCGAAATCTGAAATGGGAAAGAAGGATATTCAAGGTATCGCTCCAGCGGCATACGAATATCTACTAAAATACGATTGGCCTGGTAATGTTCGACAACTTCAATCGGTCGTTCGCCAATCGATGATCAATACCACTGGAACGGTCATCGGCACAGACAATTTGCCGTCGTTCGTGTGCGGAAAGTCGATTCCTATTTCGGAAAAGAAGACAACAGAAATCGTAATTCCCATCGAACCTGCATTTCCGAACGAAACACCGCTAGAATTGAAAAACCATGAAAATCCAAGTCCGGCAAATGCGGACGACGTGTGGCAAGACACGAATGAGGATTTTCAGCTTCTAAAATTCATTGAAGAAAAGTTAGCCGCTGGATCAACGAATCTATACGCCGAAGCTTTAGAGCAAATGGAGCGTCGACTGATTGCCAAAATACTCGATGTTGCTGGCGGAAACCAATCAAAAACTGCTGAAATCCTTGGA
>JANLUJ010001029.1:0-3359 GCA_031363425.1 Pirellula sp. | reverse complement strand
GGCTCAACGCGCTTTCCATAAATGATGCACAACGTGAATGGAAAACGTTGGCTCCGGTGATCGCCGTAACGATAAATACATCGTTCCAATTGCCTCGTACAGCAATCCTAACGCGTGCACGCACAGTTGCTGAAAGGCTAAAGTTCAATGCTCCAGCCTCCAGTGAACAATGGAAGGATTGGGAGCCATTTTTACATGAAACGCTCGATGCCGATTCGTTTTCAAAGTTAACACGGCCAAGCAATACGTTCGATTGGCAATCGCTACTTGTTGCGGCAAACGCTGTAAATGGAGATTCAAAACGAGGGAGCATTCTATTCCAAGAAAAATGCGCACTCTGCCATGGTGGCCAAAGTTCGCTTGGGCCAAGTTTGGTCGGAGTTACCAAGAGATTTTCCCGCGAGGATCTTTCAAAAGCCATTTTCGAGCCCAGTCGCGACATTTCAGACCGATATAAATCGATTCGGGTTCTCACAGTCGACGGTGAGATATTTACCGGAATGCTTGTTTATACAGCTTCGGACGGAACAACGCTTCAAACGGCAACCGGCGCGATCATTCGTGTCAATCAAGAGAGTATTGAATTCAAAGGGTACTCAACGGAATCGCTAATGCCGTCGGGGCTTCTCGACGACAAAACGCCAATCGAGGTCGCTGATCTTTATGCATATTTGGCGACTCAATGAGCCTTTGGAAGGTGGCAGGGTGGTCTCCAGCGAGTTTTGAAATAATTCACGGTGGGGACCACCGTGCCACAATATTGCTTGCATTTAAATTTCTATGGTAGGCTGCGACCAAATTTCCTAAACTGTTGGGATGTCTAACCCAACCAACAGCTCAGAATTCGAACGCCTAGTCGAAGCCCAAACCGTTGTCATCCAATCTGGCAAACATTGGATTAGAAATTTCTTTCCAAATTTGCGAGATGCAGGCATTCGTTGGAGCGAAGACGATGCCAGCTCTCTGGCTGCATCGGTTGCCTATTATCTCGCTCTTTCCCTATTCCCAATGATGCTGTTGCTAACGTCATGCTTCGGGATCTTTTTGCAGTTTTCAAAGACAGGCAAGAAGGCGGAGGAACAAATCTTGAACATGGTTGAAACACATGCTTCGCCTATTATTAAGAAGCAGATCGAGCAGGTTCTGACTCAATTACAGAACCACTCCGTCGTAAGTGGCCCGTTCGGATTCATCGCGGCGACCTTGGCCGCGATAGGTATCTTTGCCCAAATCGATCGTGGTTTCGACCGCATTTTTCGAATCCCGGTTCAAAAAGATGCAGATGTGCGGCGTACTATCTATCGCGTGATGAAAAGCCGCTTCCTCGCCTTCCTCATGCTGGCCGGGCTTGGTGGTTGTATATTGGTGATGTTCGCTACAGGAATGGTGATGGCCCAGTTTCGATCGTTAACTAGATCGACCGTTCCTAGCATGAATTACTTGTTCGGTTTTTTCGAACTTGGAACCACGGTTCTTGGCAATGGCTTGTTGTTTTCGTTGGTCTACCGTTGGTTACCGAAGCGATATGTGTGCTGGAAAGATGCGATTCGTGGTGGAGTGCTTGCCGCCTGCATTTGGGAGTTTGGTCGTGGGATCCTCGGCGTGTTTTTGATCGGCATGCGATACTCGTCAGCTTATGGAGCAGTCGGCTCATTCATTGCCATCCTGCTGTGGTGCTACTACGGAATCTCTATCTTGTTCTTTGGGGCAGAGTATGTGCAGGTTTTGCAGCTACGCCGTCAAGGAATCTCAACCACTGGCACAACCGAGATTGCTAGTCCCACGACAGCACCTTCGTCAGAAACTATCGATGGTGCGACGGAGGAGTTAGGATCATCCTCGCGACGGCCTTCGTTTAGTCCGCCACCGGATGTTGCAAAATTCCGGCCCAGAAGAACGTCAGAACACCCTAACGCTTCGCTCGGTTAGTTGCAAAGGCTACGGTAACGGGCAGATGCTCAAACTATCGAATCGAACTTTGCAGTCTGCATCGTGCGCTTGCAACATGATTGTTCCGGCCTCGGTTCGAAGTCCCTTGCGTGGGTTCTCGTTTGGCTCTCGCTTGTCTTGCCAATCCACCACTTGAACGCCATTCACCCAAGTGCTTATCAAGGGTCCATCAGCTACGACCGTGAGAAATGTAGTGTCGGCTTCATCCGATAGCACTGCCTTGGCATTCTGTCGCCTGAATATGGCACCCATTCCCGCATCCACCGGCCGACGGCGATCCTCCTTGAATCCATGATGAACTTGACATTCATAGCCGTTCATGTCTTCGCCGGGAATGCATCGAAAAAAGAGTCCAGAGTTGACGTTTGCTGTTAGTGTCCGGACGGAAAACTGCAGGCAACAATTGGCATGGGGTTGGAGCAATTCGACGTGCCCCTTTCCTCCGCTCAAGGTCAATGATCCTTGATCGGAAAGTTCTGCTTTCACGCTTCCACTAGGCGTATTGAATTCCTTCAAGTCTTTGGCGGGCAGAATTGCATACGATATGGGCCGAACCTTGACGTTGCGAAAACGAATCGTGCCCTCTCTAAACTGCAGGCCAATGAATCCTGCAGTTAACCCGGTAGTGTCCAGAGTGTCTGCAGAGAGTTGCCCGTTTACCCATGCCTGCACATGTTCGCGATCCACCATGGCATGCAAGGAATGCCATTCGCCAGGCTCCGGTTCACCGACTTGTTCACTGACCTTGACACGTCCAACGAAGGAACCCGTAGGAAACGGATTGTCATGTGGGGCGATGTTGAGTTCGAAGCAGTCTTTGGCCGGATCCTTTGGTGCAGACGGTGTGCGTAGAAAGACCCCGCTGTTTGTCTTATCCGTGCCTTTGAATTCCAAAACCAATTCGAAATCGGAGAACCGAACAGACGTAAAGAGCAAGCCCGGGTCACCTGCGGTGGCAACCAATACACCGTCTTCGACCTTCCAATTTGCATTTCCAGAGTTGCGCCATCCGGTCAACGATTGTCCATCGAAAAGCCTAATCCACCCTACACTTAATTCTTCTGCCGGCAAGCGAGCCGCCAACAGCCTCGCTACATCCACAGACGGATCGAGCGGCGGGTCTGCGGGTTTGGCATCGGCTTGCGGAGCAATCGGTTGCGGCGGAGCCACATCATTCGTTTTTGGTCTTTGTTCATCACCGCTCCTGGGATCCGTTTTCGCAACTGCCACAGGTTGTTGGTTTTCGGTGTTTGCCGGTTCATTCCCGTTTTTACCAACGGGCGTCTTGTCGCAACCTACTTCGAATGCGATTATCCATCCGGAAAAGAGGAAATGCACGATCGTCATTGCGCTTGAGAGTGGTCGTCCGAAATTTCTAGCCATGCTGCGAAATGCTCAGGTAATTGAGG
>JANLUJ010001021.1:0-6018 GCA_031363425.1 Pirellula sp. | reverse complement strand
AAATGAGGATCGGATGGCTGGTCGGCAGGTGCGTTCATAAATTCAATTCGTGAGAATTCAAGGCAAATAGCGGAAAACCGCAACGATTTCGATCGTTCGACTACGAGGCGGGAGTATACCATTTTTCCGCCTTTTGCGATTGGCCAATTCACCTGAGAAAACCAAGGAAATACAGGTCTTTTCCACAACATTTCCAGGCACGGGTCAAGCCGGTGGGATTCAGAAATACCGCACGATTGTCCTGCTGGATTGTTCTGCTTCTAAGGTAAACAAGGCGAACGCCCGCCTCCCCTCCCATTTCAACGCTTGTAAACGGTGAGCGATTAATAAAGCAATAAAGGGGAAGTAGCCCATTGTTTGGTCGTCTCTAACGACGCTTCACCCCAGTCTCTGTACCATGGACAGCTACATCCACTTGTGCTCTCAATCGGTCGGCATATCCTAATGCAACGACGAGAAACGTGGGTGTAATCTTTTGTTTGATTCTCAAAAAAGGAACGAGCGATGCAGTGTTCACGACGTCGCACTTTCGAAGTGCTTGAAAATCGAAATCTACTAGCTACGGATTTCAGCCAGGTGATGCCTGAATCTGTCGAATCGCGCACGCAACTTGAATCGTCAGTTTTTGCCAACTCGCTTATGTCGGGTGAAGGACCATCGTATCGAGTTGTCTCAATTCTACCTGCAACTGTCAACGAAGCTTCTGGATTTGTGGCTGCGACCTTGACCTTGGACAAGCCTGCAGTTGGCAATGAACTAATATGGGTTTCAGTCATAGACGGTACAGCGATTCTCGGCTCGGATTACTCGGCCCATATCCAGCCAGTGGCCTTTTCAACCGGTCAAACCAACGCCACGGTCATCTTCGACATATTGAATGATAACCTTCCGGAAAACGCCGAAGCTTTTTATGGCTATTTGATCCAGCCAAACAACTTGGTCATCGGCACAAACACAGCCAAGATCACCATCAATGATGATGATGGTGCATTTCAGCCAAGACTTGTCACAATTCATCCGATGACACACGATTGAGTTAGCACACCAAAATGGACGACAGAAAAAACATATTCACCGGATGTATGCCCGCATTGATGACGCCATGCACGGCCAAAGGAGAACCTCATTGGGATCTCTTGGTTGCCAAAGGTCAGGAATTGGTCGAGATAGGAATGCGAGCGGTGGTGTATTGTGGTTCGATGGGGGACTGGCCGCTGTTGACCGATGCACAACGTCAAGAAGGCGTTCGTCGCTTGACAGACGCTGGTGTACCGGTTGTCGTTGGTACCGGAGCGCAGAACCCAGCGATTGCAGCGGCACACGCAGCTCACGCGAGACAGGTTGGTGCTGCCGGCTTGATGGTCATTCCTAGGGTTTTGTCCCGAGGCAATTCGGTTGCTGCTCAGCGAGCGCATTTTGCGGGCATTCTCTCCGCCGGTTCCGATCTGCCAGCCGTCATCTATAACAGTCCTTACTACGGCTTCGAGACCAAAGCGGACTTGTTCTTTGACTTGCATCGCCAGTTTCCAAGCCTCGTTGGATTTAAAGAGTTCGGCGGAGCGAAATCGCTAACGTATGCTGCGGAACACATCACGAGCGGGAACTCAAAACTGACCTTGATGGTCGGTGTCGACACTCAGGTGTATCACGGTTTTGTCCATTGTGGGGCAGCTGGCGCAATCACCGGTGTCGGCAATGCACTACCGCGCGAAGTCCTTCGATTGGTGGAACTCTGCAAAAGGGCAGCTGCGGGCAACGCACATGCAAGGAGACAGGCCGCGGAGTTGAACGAAGCTTTAACGGTTTTATCGACGTTTGATGAAGGTCCTGACCTGGTGCTCTACTACAAGTACCTGATGGTTCTCGAGGGCAATACCGAGTATGAGCATCAAATCAATTTCACCGATCGACTCTCGGACAGCCAGCGAGAATACCTTCGCTTGCAATGGCAATTGTTCCGCGACTGGTGGACCAACTGGCCTGGAAAGGAAGACTGATGGATCCTGCATAGGGCGACCGGCAGGTTTAACCCAACTTAGCACGACGCGCAAGCTAGTGATTCGAGTTTCCAATTCACTAGCTCGCGCGTCGTGCTACGGGTACTTTTCAGTCTGCCGGTCGCCTAGATCGCGACAGCATCCGCCATGGTGTCGTTGATTAGGAATTTGAAGTCCTTGACAAGTTCCGGCGAAGCAAAGAACCCAGTATGAATGCGATCGACCTCTCCTTCTTTCGGCCAAAACACTTTGACCTCCGGTTGTGAAACAAACCAGTAGCCGCCAGAAGAAGCGCCAGATGCATGCACCTGGTTTTTTGTGGGCGCTGTCTGAGTCCTTTCCGCATGCCCGTCGTCGAAGAATTTGTAAAACGTGGTTCGCCCACCATTGCTGATTCGAAACCACTGATTCAGATGGGCGGCAATATGCGAAGGTGGCGGTTGATCTTGTTGTTCTGCGGCGGCCAAATGAATCAGTGTAAATCGAAATCCAGTGCCGTCGCCAATGCTCCAGGGTGCATTGTCAAAGGAATCGTCGCGACGTGAAAGGGTGTGGCAAGTGATGCGATGTTGTCCTGATGCGTCCTTGCCAGTATAGACAGCACTGTGCGAATAGCCGCCGGAGGCTCCCGTTCCACTTTGGTGGAAATACGTAATGATGTCGCCGGGCTGCATTATGCCAGTCGCCAAAATCCGATCACCTTGTTGCACCGTCACCTTATTTCCGAGAGTCTTCGAGATCTTCTTGTATTTGCCGTTTTGAAGTTCCTGTACTAGACCGGGCACGCCAGGGTGATTGGTTGGTAGACCACCCGCCGTCAAACAGCGCGAAACATAGTGTGCACAATCGACGAGGCCCTTGTCGTGATGATAAGTCACAATTTGAAATTTGCCGTTCAGTTCGGCGGGCAATGTCGACGGAGTTGGAATCGCAATCCCAATATCGTTATTGGGGCGAATAAAACATGCACGCTCTTTACCGTTTAACACTGCCCCTGAGTCACTGACGTCCGGTAGGAAGACAGCACGCCAGCTTTTTGGGTCGGGTAGTTTGCCTTCTCGATGAAGCCGTTGACGCTCCTTTTCGACGTTCACATTGCCCTTCATATAAGAAAAAAACATCCCGTCATCGCAGGGAACCAGCCAATGTTCCTCAACATACTTCATCAATTTTTCACGATTTAATAGCATGTTTGGTTAACCTTTATGAATTGTTACGAAGCGGATTTGCAGCGGCGAACGCAGTCCATTGGTTCTCGTGGGCTGCGTTCAAAAGTTGCTTGAAGAAAGCGCATTTCATCCAAGATCCTTCTATGGATTTAGCTCGCACAGAAAATCGCTTCCCATCCGCTTCACGCTAAATTAAGGCAGCATCGTGTACGATCCTCGATAGCGAAATGGGATGATAACTCGCTCGAAGACTCAGGGATAAGGTAAAGAAATGAATCGGGATTGCTTGCTTTCAAAAAGTGTTTTTCAAATGTTCTTTGCGGCGCTCCTAAGCTTTTTTTTGTTTGCTTGCGTTGTGATCGAAGTTGCCAAAGCCGACGATCAACCCAAGGAAACCAAAGCGATTGGCGGGCGATGGTACATTGGGCCCGGCGAAACCCCAGTCTATTACTACAAAGACGCCGATCGCTTCATCGATTTGTTCTCCTACCACACAAAGGATTCGAACAAAGACGGGATCGATAACGTCAGAATCAGTCATGATCAGGAGTTCTTGATCATGGAAAGCCAAGGTTACCCCAATCATCCGACGGCCGTTTTCCCAAATAGCGGTAACCCTAACACGATTCGAGTTCAGAGTTTCACCTTTCGCTTGCCTCTCGTTCCAAAACTTGCGGACGCGATAACTAGGTTACCGATGGGACCGATCGGAACGGCCTTAAACGGCGTCGTCTTTTTTAATCCCTACGAGATGGAGTCAATGAACGCGGTCGAGGGATACTCAGAAGTCTGGCTTGATTCCTGCTGTGGGCATCCTCAACAGACAGGCGTCTATCACTATCATAAGTATCCGACGTGCGTGAAGTCACCATTCAAAGATGATGGCAAACAGCATTCACCGATTATCGGGTTCGCATTTGATGGATTTCCACTATATGGCCCATACGAATCCGACGGGGTTTTGGCAAAAGATCTAAAAAAATCGGTGGCGCTCGACGTTTGCAACGGTCACTTCGACGAAATTCGGGGTTATCACTATCACGTGACGCCAGGAAGGTTCCCGTACATATTGGGTGGCTACGCGGGCGTCGTAGAGGCCTCGAACAACCGGGGACTACGACGTGCTCAAACGGGTGCGATTGTAGACAATACGCAAGCTGGTGAAAACCGAATGGATAAAGTCATCACCAACGTTCGTCCTGGGACTGCGACTCGCGGCAAAACTCACTTGATCCAGATTGAGCTCGATCCCGAAAAAGCACTACTTCGCAGGCTGCCAACGGAGAAACCAAACTGGGTCCAGATTGGTCCATATGAAGCAGCCAACATCACGAGAGACGGAAAAATCGTGACTGCGGAGTTCATGATTTCGGACGACGCACCGTTGGGAGTATTGTTCGACTGCCATATTGAGTTTGAAGCCAATGGTGGACGCGGTGGCCCAATTGTGTTTAAGAAAAACGACGTGTTTCGCGTCGTTGAGTAGCATGGCTCCCTGGGTCGTGTGCAAACGTTCGCCCTAGCAAACAATATTGAAGGCCTACTTTGGGCAAGTTAATCGAAGTTACTCATCCTCTGGAGAAGTTGCTATGAAACGATGTATGTGGACACTTGGCATTCTGTTTGTTGTGGGTGCGTCGAGTGCGCTTGCCCAACCACCCGGTGGTGGCGGCCCTGGTGGACCTGGCGGACCTGGTGGACCTGGTGGACCTGGTGGTGCTAGGGGAAGATCCCCGATTATCGAGGCTTTGGACGCCGATCACGATGGAATTATCTCGGCAGAAGAAATCAAGAATGCGACGGCAGCTCTCATCAGTTTGGACAAGAACAAGGATGGTAAGCTGACCGACGAAGAATACCGACCGGCGGGTGCAGGTGCAGGTGGCGGACAAGCGGGTGGCGGAGGTTTCGGCGGTGGCCGAGGCGGTCCAGGTGGACCTGGCGGCGGTGGACCCGGTGGTGAAGGTCGTGGACCTGGCGGCGGTGGACCTGGTGGTGAAGGTCGTGGACCTGGTGGTGGAGGTCGCGGTCCAGGGGGCCCAGGTGGGGGTGGCCTAACTGTTGACCCAGATCGCATGTTGACCCACGCATATGAATTCGACGCTGACAGAGACGGGAAGTTGAGCAAAGATGAATTGCAAAAATTCATTGCTTCTTTCATTGAGCGACATGGAAGCCAAGCGGCCGGCGGCGGGCCAGGTAGAGAAGGTTTCGGTGGTGGACCTGGTGGACCTGGTGGAGGCCGCGGTGCCGCGGGCGGCGGCGGCGACCGACCTCGTCGTCCGGATCCACAACCGTAAAGCCACATCCTCGCGTTTTCGATTTGGTTCATCGCGTTACGCCTGAACCAAGTCGCGATCGGTAAAGGGAGGCTGCCTACCTCCGTAACGGAATAATATGCTTCTTACGGTGCAGTGGGGAACTCGGCAAGTTAGGTGGTTTGTGCAGGGCGGGTTGGGCGGATTGGATTTAGAGTGCCAATTGTTTCGATCCTAGGATGGCTGGACAAAACGACCCGTAGAACGCGAGTCTGGATCAAACAGGCCCAGCCACTGAGAAACACTAAAGGACTAAGTCATGAAACGCGGCATTCTATCACTCGCCCTATTTGGAATAACCCTTGCCATGTCCAGTGGCTGCCTTCACAACAATCGCTGCAATAGCTGCAACGGTCCAATCGGATGCCGTCCATGCAACGTTGCATGGCAACGAGGTGGTACCGACTACGGCGCTCACCTTTCGCATAGCCAATACCATACCGATCCAAACGTGGGGTCCGGCGTGACGGCACCGCAGACAGCTTACCCTTACTACACCAATCGTGGTCCACGCGATTTCTTTGCCAATAATCC
>JANLUJ010001004.1:0-5861 GCA_031363425.1 Pirellula sp. | reverse complement strand
CAATGCACTCGTATTGTTCAATCCAGCTTTGGTGCTGGCATCAGTCGAGTCGCTAGAATTGCCAGCAATAAAACAGATTGAGGGTCTTGAAGCGAGAATCGGAGACAAGCCTGAGAGCGCATCGCCCTATCATCACCTAAGTAAGGACTTGGCACCTACAATCATTTTCCACGGGCGAGCCGACACGACAGTTCCATTCGCAACCGTCGAACTTTTCAGTACTAAAGCCAAGGGGTTGGGTGCTGACTGTCGCTTGATGGGCTACGAAGGCGAGGGACATGGTTTCTTCAATCGTGATCGACCAAAGTACGTTGAGATAAAGGACGCCATGGTTCAGTTTCTGAGGGACGTGCGATTCGTCGAAACCAAGTAGTTTTTCCTTTTCTTGGTCTTTGTATTATGGCGGATGCGATCATGACGAGGCTGCTGCGAATTAGCCAGACCAGACAGTACAGTCTGCAGCAGATCCACTGAGTCGTCGGACGTTCCCTCCAAATGTGAGAAATTTGGGTCGCGTGTGTCGCCGTACATGCGTGTGGTCCCGTCAAAGTAAACAGCGCGGCGGTTCCTAGCAATCCTGTGAACGACTGACTCAAACGGATTGGCCGCGTATTCAAAGTGACTGCATCCTAGTTTCCCTAGGCCTCAGTGCAGTTTCTGCCGGACCATAATTTCACGAAAAAAGCCGTGGATTTTTGCGGCTAGCTTTCTATTAACAAGTAATTCTTCGTTCAACCAGCCATTGGCACGTGCAATGCATTTCATAATTACCGTGGGAATGGAAAAGCCCGTCGGTCGCGCGTTCATCGGATTGAAAGTTAAACACATGCTGGCGACAAGCAAGAATCTCTATGGGAGTAATGATATGTTTCGCAATGCTTTTCTAACCACAATTGTTGTTGCTTCGATGGCATTATTTGGTACCTCAAATGCGAGAGCGCAATATGGCTATTCACAACATGGGTCTCATGGCAACTCGCATAGCAATTTGCACCAAGACTTTCGTCACAATGAGTTCCATCGTCAGCAATACCATGCAGACCAACATCAATTCCCACAAACGCCATACCAGCATTTTCAACTGCATCAAGACTTGGACCATGATCGGTACCACGATAACTTGAGCCATCGTTCGTACCACAGTTACCGACCATCGTATAACAACTACCCTTACTATTCAGGGTTCGGACAGGGTTTTCCCTCTTATGGGTTCTCACTTCGTATTGGCCGATAAGGCTGATCCGATTTAAGCGTTTTGACCAAACTTCAAAATCAAGTCAAGCTTCTGTTGTTAGGTCGGTCCAGTTGCAATCGAAACGAGCACTTTCATACGGGAAGTACTTAGAGGTAGCTTATCCAACCGCTAGGTCGCCGGCGTTTGAGCTCCGCGAACCTGTGGCAAAAGGGATAGAGAGTCAGTACAACAATTAGCCAGACCAAATAGATCACTGGCAGCGTGTATCCTTCACCCGGTTTGAGATTTTCAGGGCCTGAAAAGGCCACAGCATGGAATTGTTGGCCCAAATTCCGGTATCGGATATAAGCTAATCCAACCGCAACAAAATGGATCAACGGAAGGTGAAGCAAGTAGAAAAACAACGGCACGCGACCGAGAGTTGCCAATGGCTGAGATAGGATTTTCGGCAAGCATTCAGCAAATGCCAACAAAATGATCGAAGGGCCGAGTGTCATCAATACAAAAAGTAGGGATGGGGGATACTTACCACAGTTAAGAAAAGAAAATAGCGTAAAGAGCATGGAAGGATGTTTTGTCCATGGATAGTTGTCGCCGTAGAGATTCAAGGCTCGCAAGGCAATAAAGAGTAGACTTAGGCTAAATCCCAGGCCCAACAGGTATCGGCGTCTCTGTCCGGGATTTAACTGCCACAATTGACCAAATCCGTATCCTGCTGCCATGATTCCCAGCCAAGGTAAAACTGGATAGAGCACCTTGAGGCGGATCAGTGACCAGGAAGGACCCTCGATATACACTGTCCCCCCGCTCATACCCATCACCCATAACCATCGAAATGACCCTAAGTGCTCAACAGATACTGCATCAAATAGATTATGGCACGCAATCACGATGACACCAATGGTCGCAATCGCCCAGGTAGGCAAAAAGATCAAACCCGCAAGTGCGACCATAGAGCAACCGATCGCCCAAATCACCTGTCCTAGCAGGAAGTCATATTTGAAAAAGTACCAACCGAAATGGACGAATGTGAACTCCAGCAGAACGAGCCATAAGCCACGTGTCAACAACCGCCAAGCTACATGTTGAAGTGGTCTACCACGTTTGGTTGAAAGAAATGCACCCATGCCTGCGATAAATACGAAGACCGGCGCGCAGAAGTGAGTAACCCAGCGGGTAATAGGAAATGATCCAAGGCGCCGAACTCCACGGGCGTCGACAAACCAACTCTTTGGGAGACGAAAACAGGACACGCGATTCGAGCGGACGCTGCTTGATTGAACATGACCATAAAGAACTTCTCGGCGACTTTGAAATCATTCGCGAGATTGGTCGTGGCGGCATGGGGGTCGTCTTCGAGGCCCGACAGGTTTCACTTAGTCGCAAGGTGGCTCTCAAAGTTTTGGCCAATGGCTTGGGGCTAACTGCTCAAGCGGTGCAGCGATTCCGCCGTGAAGCCGAAGCGGCCGCTCGCCTGCACCATTCGAATATCGTCGCGGTCTACGCTACCGGAGCGCAGGCTGGGTCCTACTTCTATGCCATGGAGTTGATCGAGGGGCCATCGCTCGACCACGTTATTCGTGAAGCCCGTCGCAGTCGCGTCGTCAAGGCCGATGCTGAACAGTTTAGCGGTTCGGATCAATTGAAGACCACTTCTGCATATTTGGACGCCGAACATGGCCCACGCGCGGACGTCGTCAAGCTGACATCATCCTCGTTAAGATCGGGCAGTCAGCACTACGATACCATAGCCCGTTCGATCGCCGAAGTGGCAGATGCGCTCGATTATGCTCATAAGCAAGGGATCGTTCACCGCGACGTCAAGCCAGCCAACATTTTGGTATCAGAGGACGGTCGTTTTTCGATCAACGACTTTGGACTTGCACGCGTATTGGAACAGCCAAGCATGACCACAACCGGTCAAATGCTTGGCACGCCATCCTACATGTCACCCGAGCAAATTAGCGCTGGCCGGACCACGTTAGATCATCGCACGGACATCTACTCATTGGGAGCAACCCTTTATGAACTTCTCACGTTGAGTCCACCGTTTGTGGGAGAGGGACGCGATGAACTGCTGTCGCAGATCTTGCACAAGGAACCAAGGTCGTTGCGACGTATCGATAAAACGGTACCAGTCGATCTGGAGACGATATGTCTCAAAGCCATGGATAAGGATCCGGATCGGCGTTATCAAACGGCCAAGGCTATGGCGGAAGATTTACGCCGATATGTCAACCGATTTGCTATTTCCGCACGGCGTGTCGGACCCATTGGTCAAGCAGTAAAATGGACTCGCCGTCATCCGGGCTTCGCATCTGGAATGGCATTCGCGTGCGTCGCGATTTGCGTGGCTGGAATTTTTGTTGATTTGTACTTAATGAAAAATAGTGAGCTTGTAGATAAGAATAGCAAACTTAAAGAAACGCGGTTCGAGCTTGTAAAAGCAATGGTCGAGAAGGCCAGCGAGGCCGCCACGAGTGGCGATCCAGACTTGGCCAATCGAGCTATCGACGCGGCGGAAGTCAGCGGGGCGTCGGCAAACGAAATTCTCATTCTGCGTGGTCAAGTGGCGTTCTTCCAAGGTGACTTTGAAGGTGCACTGTCTAATCTCGAAGAGGCGGTCAGGCTCGATTCGAAAAGCGCGGCCGCACGCGGGTTACTGGCACTTTGTTTCATTAATATCGGGAACAGGACAAGGTACTTGGAAGAACTCGCCGAACTCGACTCTCTGAAACCGATAAGTCATCAGGATTTCCTTTTTATGGGTTATGCATACTTTTGGAGGGATCCAAAAAACGGGCTGGAAATATTGAATCTTGCTCTTAAGAAGAAACGATCGCCTCTGGGGCTGGCTATTCGAGCCGACGTGCGCACTAGTACCGCCGAGGATCAGTCTGACCTAGCGAAAGCCGTAGTGGAAGCCGAGTTGGGCGTGAAAGATATTCTTATGGCAAAAGATGAAGTGCCGGACAACCCCTTTGTATTGTCGATCAGTGTGATGATGCATCTGATCGCCGCGAAACTGTATTTTGAAACCGATCAGGTTGAGAAAGAGAAGGCTGCTTTAGTCGTGGCCGAGAACGACGCGCTTGTTCTAGAGCGAGAGCGATGGGCATCGCTTCCATATCCGGCCTATGCATTGTGGTTCTATTATCGCGGCGACGAGAAGCGGCAATTAGAATTAGCTCAACAGGCGTCAGAGTCAGAAAATTCAACCGCGCCGGGCCCCAAAGTCCGATATGCGCTCGCGCTCTGTCGACTCGGTCGGCGCGGTCAGTTCGAGGAAGCTCTTGGTGTGCTCGAATCAAGAAAGTGGATAGAAGGCGACGGCGATCGCCTTCTTACGTATGTGCTGGCCGAATTGGCCGTATTGAATCCAGCCAATACCGAAATCGCTCGCAGGTCGAAAGAAATGCACGATCGCATTCTTTCCCAAATGTCAATGAACTTTGATTTTCGTCAAACGGAGTTTTATTGCCGGACCCTTTTGCTACTGGGCCAAAAAAACGACGCCGTCGCCGCGTATCGCATGGCCCTGGAAAACGCGGGTCCAAAACTCGATGATGAGTGGCGGAGGACACTCGCTTTTGGTAGTAATCGCGGCGTTTCGGAAGAGGAGCTAAAGATTCCTAGCGGCCGTTGGTTCCGATTCCGTTCAAACAACCAAATCGCACATTTTCAACTGTCGGTTGGGAAACGTGACGATGCGCGTGAGTCTTTTAAAAAGGCAGATCAGCTCATGATTTATCCGACGTTTGATGCGGAACTTGTCCGATTATACCTGAGGAGAATGGAGCAGGATCAGGATTGGCCACGTTGGATTTTGGATAAACATTGACTGCCCCTTTGTCTTTATCCTAGAACGGATGGTCAATATCCCTGGCTTTTCGAACAGGGTAGATCGCTGCGAAGGCCATCTTGACCCGGCATCCGTCTTCACGTAACTGAGACGGAATGCGACAGGGACGCAGGACGGGAACAGTTGAGACAACTGTTCTACACTGATGGGGCGAGCCCATGGGTGGCTCGGTTTATTTAGTCTTTCCAGGGAAAGCTGAGCGTTGTGTAAATTGCCTCGGCGGCTTCGGCTCGCGTTAGATTTGCGTTAGGGCGGATAGAATTCTCGTTCGCTTTTAGAAGGCTTGCACCGTATGCTGCGAAGATTGGCCCGAGATTTTGAGGAGATATCAATGGATAGTCTTTCAACGCGACTGCCCTCTCAGCTAGGACTTCGGAGCGATACCTTTCTGCGAACCGAACTAACACCGAGGCCGCCGCCTGACGAGAAATTGGAGCATTGGGTTCAAATATACCTCGTACTGTTTTCATGAGTTCAGCCGCCACCACCAAAGCAATTTCATCGGCATCGGGTGAGGAAGCGATAACGTCGGTGAACGCTGGTGGATTGCTTCTGGCTGGCTCGAGACGAATGGACTGGGCGAGGGGACCAAAGCGCGAGCGACACAGGCTCGATGTCGAGTCGAACATTCGTCACCGTTCCAGGGCCATCATTCGTTTCTTGGTAGGCACTATGTTCTGGCGTCGTCTGTTAGGACTACGCGGAAGTTGATAAGAATGAACAGAATAATGGCACATCTTTTCAAGAGTTGACTCATGAGTTCTCCATTTCCAATCTGGATTTAGACAGGGGCGAGGAAACGTA
>JANLUJ010001003.1:0-1749 GCA_031363425.1 Pirellula sp. | reverse complement strand
GGGTTGGGATGATTTAGCACGTACGTCAGCCTGTCCTCCGGCTGACATTGCGATAAATAAATAGACGTTATGTCCGGCTGAGGACAGCCGGACCTATCTGGACCGGACATGTGATTTTCAGTCCCATTGCAGTTGGCGGTGAAACGGATCACAATTCGTCGTAATGCCAACTCCAATCATTTTGACAGCTGAGCCAAAGCGAGGATTAGTAGATGTCGACCAAATCGGATTCACCGGACGGGAACGCGGTTCAGCCATACATTTCACCGAATGACAACTCGGTTCCCGAGTTTACTCTCAGGGCGATTACGCTAGGGTCCCTTTTCGGCATTCTGTTTGGTGCTTCGACGGTGTACTTAGCCCTCAAAGCGGGACTAACGGTTTCCGCTTCGATTCCTATTGCGGTCCTGGCGATTTCGATCGGCAAAAGGTTCTTGGGTACAAGCATACTCGAGAACAACATCATTCAAACCTGTGGCTCAGCAGGCGAAAGCGTTGCGGCGGGGGTTGTCTTCACGTTGCCAGCTTTCATTTTCCTAAACGGCGATGCAAGCAAAGGCTACTTCGAGGTTGGGACAATTATGATGATTGCTATTCTTGGTGGGATTCTTGGAACGCTGATGATGATACCACTTCGACGACCGCTCATCGTCAATGAGCACGATTCATTGCCCGATCCCGAAGGTACGGCTTGTGCACAGGTTTTGATCGCAGGTGAAAAGGGGGGTAGCTTGGCCGCTACTGCTTTCTTGGGTTTGGGATTTGCAATCTTGTACGCATTCCTTCAAAAAGTCGTGCATGTGATCGCAGAAACGCCGCGCTATGTGACCGACCTCAAAAACCAGTATATGCCCTCCGCTTCGTTGGCCGGTGAGATAACACCCGAGTACCTTGGAGTTGGATATATCATCGGACCAAAGATCAGTGGTGTTCTCGTTGCGGGTGGCATCTTTGCCGCCTTCGCACTGACGCCGTTGTTAGCGACGCTGGTGCCACAAGAGACCATTGTGGTACAGCTTGAAAAACTGGGGATGAAGCCTGCCAAGTTTGGCTGGAATGCCGAGACGAAGCAGTTTGCTGATTCTGCTGAAGCGATTTATCGAGCCTATATTCGCCAAATTGGTGCTGGGGCTGTTGCTGCAGCAGGATTTATTACTCTTCTCAAAACTCTGCCCACGATTATTGCCTCCTTCCTAGGGGCGTTTCGATCCTTGGTCAGTGGAAGTACCGGCGCAGTGGTTCGGACGGAGCGTGATCTTTCGATCCTATTTGTGATTGTTGGCAGCCTTGCACTGGTCGCTTTGATGGCGATATTACCTGGAATTCCTGGTGATACTGCGATGAACAAATTAATGATCGGTGTGCTCGTTATCGTTTTCGGCTTCTTCTTTGTAACCGTAGCCAGCAGGATAGTCGGGATCATCGGGTCGTCCAATAGCCCCATTTCTGGGATGACTATCGCAACGATCATGGGAACTGCATTAGTGTTTATTGGCATCGGTTGGCATGGAGTCGCTTACGAGCCGATGGCATTGGTCGTTGGCAGTATTGTTTGTATTGCGGCCGCCAACGCGGGTGCGACGAGCCAAGATCTCAAGACCGGTTATTTGGTTGGTGCCACCCCTATGTATCAGCAATTAGCTTTGTTCATTGGCGTGGTTGTTTCATCATTAGTGATTGGCTTCACCGTCAAGTACTTAGATACGCCTGACGAAATAATGAAAGCGAATGGGATCATGCACGCGATTG
>JANLUJ010001000.1:0-8546 GCA_031363425.1 Pirellula sp. | reverse complement strand
CTGCCGCCGGCCCAAACGATGCCGTTGATAACCGCATGTAGAAAAACTTTGTCTGAAAAAGTATCATTCGAGTGACCGTAGGTTGTTCCAAACACGCGCGCCTTGCCGTATTGGTTCGTCCAGAATACCGGATGCGACTCGCCATCTTTTTCGCTTTTCGAGGTCGCCAGTACCATGGTATTGGGCCACACTTTCTCGATGATGTACAACTCGTCCATCGCAGATTTGTAATCGGCAGGAAAGCCCTTCATGATCGGATGGTCGGCTTTTACAACGGTAACCGGGTATTGGCTTGGATGATCATGGCGGCGGCTAGTGACACCAAGAAACTCTCTCCAATCATCGATCTTGGCTGTTCGATAGGTGTGCATCGCGCAGTGGATGACGACGGCATTCACCCCTTCGAAATGCGGTTTGGTGATGTTTCGAATGTACTCTTCGTCATCGGTGTCTGCAAAGCACTCGTTGTGGATGACAACATCAAAACCCTCGAACCATTTAGGGTTCTTGTACAATTCGATCATGGCCTTTGTCCCCTTTCCCCCTTGATTGATGATCGTCCAGTCGATTGGAATGCCTTTTTCCTGTGCCGCTAGTTGCATGGCTTTACTTTGAAAATCATAGTCGTGACAGCAGCCACCGGTTACCAATAGGACCGATAGGTTTTTCTTCGTCGGCTTGGGCGTTGAATCGACATTGGGTTGCTGGGCCCACGACAGATTGGCCACGGACCATGCAAAGACAGTCGCCAAGAACAACGATGGAATGGAGGTATGGATGAAGCTCATATAGTGGGTCACAATCTTGACTTGAGAGAAAACGGCAGGGCTAATTTGCAAGCGAATATTGTACGATGCGAGGCCCAATGGGTGTGAATTCGACTAACCCTATTGGGTCCGATTCTGTTACAAATAGAGGAATGCAAAGTGCAATTCATACCAAACCCAAGTCGGCTTATTCCATTCCAGAGTCGATCGGCCAAAAATTGGCCGACCTCCGCGGACTCATTTCCAGATTCGTCGTGAGCCAATCGCTGATTATTTTAGCGATCTGGTTCCTAGCTGCATTTTGGACATTCGGGCTGCTGGACTATCTACCCGCAAAACTTGGGTCGGCCGAATCGCCAAAAGTGGTTCGGGTCGTAATGCTTTTCCTGCTGGTCTCCATTTCGATCTATTTGGTGTACCGATTCCTCTGGCAACGCTGGAGGGTGCGATGGAGCGATTCATCTCTCGCGCTATTGATAGAAAACAAACATCCAGAGTTTCAAAGCTCGCTCGTAACAACGGTTCAAGCTGCGCGTCCGACGGCCATGGTCAATCCCACCTTCGAGGAGCATCCCCTGCGTCCTGGATTGCTTGTACTGGCTAGCGATAAGGCAGCCAATTTAATGCAATCTGTTGACGTCAACAGTTTGGTGCGTTTTCGACCGCTTCAGTTGCAACTGATTGCGCTTGGGATTCTACTCGGATCGAGTTGCGTGGTCGCTCTCATCCAACCGACTTGGACGTTTCATTGGGCCAAACGATTCTTCGCCCTTTCCGACGTACCTTGGCCTCGATCGACAGAGTTGGGCGTAGATGGAATTGAGATGGACGTACCAACCTTTACCGGTCGCAATACCCGCCAGCGTTACTTGGTCCCCTTTCGAGATGGAATTGCCTCGGTTCCTAAAGGCCAAGCTTGCCAACTTAAAACTTGGGCAAAACTGAACGCCAAAATTATTCCTGAGGTTTGCACCGTCTATTATCGCGACACCGCCGGCAATCGTGGCCGAGCGAACATGCGTCGGTTGACGGCGGACAAACAACTGCAATCGTTTGTCCTCGATGGTCCGCCGCTCGAATCCGTGAATGACTCACTATGGCTAAGCATTTCAGGCGGAGATGCTCGGATCTCGGATCTTCAAATCAGCAGCGTCGATGCACCGCTGGTGACCGACCTGCAGATCCAGGTTTCCTATCCCGAGTACTTGCAGCGTTCCACTAAGGCTACATGGGGAAAGGAGACGATTCCTTATCGAACTGGAATGCGTCTACCACAGGGCAGTCAATTGGAGTTGTTGATGCAAACCAACAAATCGGTTGAACGTTGCGACTACGTGATTGTCCGCGCCGGTGACGCCGCAGAAAAATCGTCGTTGCCTCCACAGACACTAGAAATTGGAGACAAACACGATGCCTTTCAAATGCCAATTGGTTCGTTGGATGGAAATCTGCTTATCGAATTGCGATTATGGGGTACGGACGGTATCTGTTCGAGTCGAATTCAACAATTCGTTGTGTCCGCGATTACCGACCAACCACCGCAAGTCGACCTGGTACTGCAAGGCATCGGTACATCCGTAACGGAAAACGCTGTGCTCCCTATATTGGGAAAGATCAAAGACGACTACGATTTCAAAGGTGCTTGGATTGAAACAGTCCTCGACTCAAATCCACTCTTGAAGACACCGTTAAACGTTCAGTCCGATGGCAAGGCCTCAAGCCAATTGGACCTCAAAGCCATGCGAGATGGCGGACAGCTGGTGGCCAAAGTCGGTTCAACTCTTGGACTCACCGTTGCGGCTGAGGATTATTTGAACCTCCGAAAGGAACCACACGTCGGACGTGCAAGCCCAATTCAGTTGAGCGTGGTTACGCAAGAGGCATTGCGAATAATACTGGAACGACGAGAGCTGGCAATGCGGGCACGTCTTCAGCAGATCATTGGCGAACTAGGGCAGATGAGAGATTTATTGGTCAACATGCAACGAGCCAACAGTACACCTGTTGTCGAGGAGGCAAAAGGTGCCGCGACGGAAGGTCCTTCTGAAAGCGACGGCAACGCGTCGGAGGAAAATACTCCGGCCAGAAGAGAGAAAATGCAAATGCTTCGTTCTCAGCAAGCCGAATCGCAAATGACAAAATCGGAGGGCGAACTGCGCGGTGTAGAACGCGAAATCCATCAAATCAACCAAGAGTTGATCAACAACCGAATAGATAGCATAGACCTACGAACTCGGTTGGAGGACAAAATTCGCGCACCGCTCCTCATCGTGCTTGACCAGTCATGGCCGCCCATGGCAAGCAATATTCGATCAATAGAGAAATCCTATTCGCGGAGGTCTAAGTCCGAATCCAACATTGCCGATTGGCTACCGAGTTCTATAAGCCAAAGCAATCAAATCATCGTTGCTTTGACGGACATTTTGAATGACATGGTCTACATGCAAGACGATAATGAATTAAAAGACATGGTTCGCGGAATGATCGACGATCAAAGCAAGATTCTGGAAAAGACTCAGCAAGAACAGAAAAAGCAATTATTGGATTTGATCAAATGAAATTGAATAACGCATACTGGAACCAATTTGCCTCGTCGTTGCTATTATTCAGCACCTTGCTTTTCGATTTCGGTTTCCACACGACACCGCTGAATGCACAAGAAAAAAAACCAACCCTTGAAAGCGTCAAGGAACTAGAACAGCAGCAAAAACAACTTGCCCAGCGATTCGGAAAACTGGAGGAATTGTTTATCCGCATGAGCGAACTCGAAGCTGCCACGAATCCAACTCGGGCTGGTTTACTCATGCAAGCCGCTAGGATGAGTAAACAACTTGCAACCTTGCAGCGATTGAGCGTGGCTGGCGATTTGCTTTCGAAGGGGCAATTCACACGCGCCATTCAAGAACAACAAGGTGGCCTTGAGAATCTCAAAAAACTGCTTGAACTACTGCAAAGCGAGAACCGTTCAACGCGACTCAGAGATGAACGTGTACGCTTGGAGGAAATTCAGAAAGAGATTCGCCGACTGGAACAGATCCAACGTGGACAGACAGCCCGTACGGAATCTGGCCAGGAACTAAAGCAAGCCGCCGGTGAGCAGAAGGACATCAAGGAACAGCTCGATAAAGTCGCGTCCGATCTCAATCAGGGCAAGGAGGAAAACGATAAACGAGCCGAGAAAGGCACCTCTCCAGATAATGATAAAGATGGAAAGCAGCCAGACGGCGAAAAGAAGGCTGGCGATGCGGAATCAGAAAAACCACCAGGGGCCGAAACGAAAGATCCGAAAGAAAAATCCGCAGATGCGCCCCCTAAAGATGGCGAGCCAAAAGAGAAAGGGGGTGAGCCAAAAGAGAATAAGCCAACCGAGGGCAAACCGAACGATGCTAAACGGAGCGACGGAAAACCAGACAATCCTCCCGATTCAAAGGACTCCGATTCCAAGGAGTCACAGGATGGCAAACCTAGCGAACAAGATGCATCCAAATCCGGTGACTCGTCCAAAAAGATAGATACTCCGAAGCCAGAATCGCGAGAAGAAAAAGCAAGAAAACGGGTCGAGTCGGCACGGAAGCGCATGCAAAACGCGCAGGACAAACTAGAGGAACAAAAACGGGACGAAGCTGTCGATGAACAACGGCAGGCAGAGCGTGAACTGCGAGAAGCGATCGAAGAACTGGAACGCATTCTTCGTCAACTTCGAGAAGAGGAGATCGAACGCTCACTTGTCGACGTGGAAACGCGACTGCGAAGGATGCTGGATTTGCAAAGAACAGTGCGAGAGCAAACGGAAAAACTTTCAAATCTAACCGGCGAACTGAAGGATTTGACTTTAGAAATCCAGGCCAATAAGCTCTCGATCGAACAGTCCAAGGTTGTCATGGAGGGACAGCGGGCCTTGCTCTTGCTGCAAGATGAAGGTTCGAGCACTGCTTTCCCTGAAGCCTTAGAGCAAGTCAACGCGGACGCACAATCGGTGAGTAAGAAGCTAGCCGAGGCCAATGTGTCTGCGCTGACCCAATCGATTGAAGACGAAATTGTTGGTGCATTGGAGGAGATGCTCGAATCGCTCAAGCAAGTGCAAAAGAAACGCGAGGACAAGAAGAAGCAGCAACCTCAGGACCAACAGCAGCAGCAGTCGAATAGTCCCGAGAACGAACCTTTAGTGGACTCCATTGCGGAACTTAAGTTGTTAAAAACCCTGCAATTGCGAATCAATCGAAGGACCCAGGCCTTGGCAAAACAAGCCAACAATCAGGAAGACATCGTGGGTCAAGTTGCAGATCCAGGTTTGTTGATTGAACTTGAGGATCTCGCGGGACGTCAACAAAAGATTCATGAAGTCACACGCGACATCCTGCTAAAGGCCGCCAAAGAATAATGTGTTCGCATCGGCAAGAATGGCCCCCTGGGCCGTCTCACTTTCCGGTGCTCGCAAAAAACTTGGGGCCGTTCGCCTTGTTAGGCGACCTGCAGGTTTAACCCTACCTAGCACGCGCCAGCTAGTGATTCCAGCGTCCAATTCACTAGCTCGCGCGTCGTGCTACTGGTACTTTTCAGTCTGCCGTTCGCAAATCGATCGCTCGAACGGGTGCCCATGTTTTTTGGAAAGCAAATCAATAAATCAAACCCTTTTTTGACACTTCTCGCTTAACGCCACCATGAATACACTCGTTCCCAGGCTCCTGCCTGGGAACGGACTGTCTTCGAGGCTCTGCCCCCGCTTCCTTGGATTTAACGATGCGACGGCGGCAGAGCCTGCAATTCCCTCGGTTCCCAGCAGAGCCTGGGAACCAGATGGTGGCGTTCGCCGAGAAGTATCCCTTTTTTACAATTCACTCGGAATTCTTCTCGCGACGATGAGTCGGAGTGCGGAAGCGGAGGAACTATTTCGAACAGCGATTGCGATCCAAGAAAAACGTGTCGACGACTTTCCCAACTCACCAAAACACTTAGAGTCTTTGGGTTCTTGTCATCTCAACTTGGCAAAACTTTTGAACGATCTTGGCAAACCAGAAGCAGTGGAGCATTCACGTACGGCGTTGTCCCTGTTCGAAAATCTCACCTCAGACCATCCTGCAATTCCCAAGTACCGATTGGCAAATGCTAAATCTAGACAAATCCTTGCAGGTTTACTCTCCAAACAACGAGAATACGCAGAAGCGGAGTCGATGCTTCAGAGGAGCAGTTTCGCAATGCGTTTTCAACACTTGAAAAACTCGTTACCGAGTATACTTCCATTCCAACGTATCACGTTGCTTTGGCGCTTGGTTATTTCACATTGGGATATATGCTGTCGCAACAATCGAGAGTACCCGATAGAGAGGAACTTTATCGGAAGGCCATTCAGATTGACGTGGAATTGGTTTCGGATTTCCCTGAGGTGCCCAAATATTCTGTTTCACTTGGGTCGAGCTATTGCAAACTGGCTGAATCAATGCAGGCGAGCGGAGAGCCTCGACTTTTATGACAAAGCGATACAATCGATTCTGTCTGTTTACGAGGCTAGCCGAGCTGATTGAACAGTGCGATGGCCGGCTGTTCGACGAAAGCGTCTTCGGAATAGTCGGTGCTCATTGTTCTCGCTCACGAATTCGGCGACGAACCATTTCAAGTTCGTCACTAACTCCCAACTTTTCGGCCCACTCATCGAGGTAGCCTTGGTCGATCTTCTCGGCTTGAACCAACATCACGCCGCTGATGTCGCGTAGGTGTTTGTCCGAGCCGTTTCATTCATGGAGTCAGTCGCCCTAGCATACGGCGAGATATTTCCCGCTCGACTTCTTGGTCGGTCCAATCAGGATGTTGGTACTTGACTCCGCCTTTGACAATGAGTCGAGCGCTATCCCACATCCGAAAAGCAATCGCCAGCCGTTGCGCCGGAGTCTTGTTGCGCATGATTTCGACCATCATGGGATCCATGAGTTCAACGACAGGCGGACGCTGATTCAGCTGGAAATCTTGTTGCGATTCAGAGACTTGCATGATTTTCCTCGCCATCCAACTGATTGGAGAACAATCTTTGAAACACAGAGGCTGGGACGCAGAGAATGATCGCATTTCCTCTGTAATCTCTGTGCCTCTGTGTTTTGAGTTCTTGTTTGAATTCAGTAACCATTAGAGATCCTATGGACGCCATCGACCAGTTTTTCTTCGTGGAAATTGATGGGTAATCCAACTCGCAGCTTCAGCAATCTTAAATGAGAAAGCGTTTGTGCTTTATCGACTGGATGGATCGCGGACTTGGCTTTCGGCTCGACGACGATGCAACCATTGACAATCAGATCCGCTCGGAATCCACATTCCAGCTTGACCTCATCATAGGCTACTAGTATCGATTTTTCTTCTTCGACTGTGAATCCGCGTTTTCGAAGCTCGTAGGCCAAGCATTGTCGATAGGCGTTTTCCAGCAATCCAGGACCTCGGACTCGATGGACTTCGATCGCTGCTCCTATGATCGCATGCGTTATGTCATTAAGCAGTCCATTCCTGGCACTTTTGGGGGGGCAGCAGTCGAGCCCTCCGGAAACGAAAAAAGCCTTGTTTCTCAAGGAAAAACAAGGCTTTTTAAAAGTCGGGGTGAAAGGATTCGAACCTTCGACCCTCTGGTCCCAAACCAGATGCGCTAGCCAGGCTGCGCTACACCCCGATCCGATCGCATCTCGCCAGTCATGAAAACAAGCGATTTTGCTCTCTAAAGCAAACTTTTACCCTACCAGACCGTTGTTCGCTAGGCCATTTTGACCCAATTCGTCCACGAAAGGCCCTTTAGGCGAGCGGAAGAAAACTATTTGGTTCATTCTGGCCGAATGGAGGGCGGTTGCAACTATAGTAAACAAAGCTAAATCGCGCTTCAATGGCTCGCACCAACCGTTTTCGGTCGAGCTTTTAAGCCAAATGAGCTGAGTAGGAGCATTGCGTCCACTCCCTACCTGACAAATACCCACCGGCTAAACCCACCGCCTTGTATCCGCCTAACTCGATTTTTGAGTTTGATTCTCGATGAATGCTACGCGTTTTGCTGTCTTGTTTTATGCCCTGTCGCTGACCGCTTTTGTTGCAAGGCCATTGTTCGGCCAGGAGCCAGATGTCGCTAGTCTCGTTCACCCAGATGTCGCCGAGCGCCTTAGTCTTGTCGATACGCAGCGAGCGGAAGTCCAAGTCCTACTTCAGTCCCGGGCTGAAGCCATGGCCGCCGCCAGAGACAAACCATCCAAGGACAAACTCAGCTCCGAGTTCACCCAGAAAATATTGGCTGTCCTCAACGACGAGCAACGTGCCAAATTTACCCAAGCGCTGCCCGCCAAGAAATTGATGTTTCAATTTCGAGAAATGAAATGGGATGATGTGCTCGATTGGTTTGCTGGCCAGCAAGATCTAACTCTGGTTATGGATCAAATACCACCCGGAACCTTTACCTATAGCGATGCTCGTTCCTATTCGCCTAGCGAAGGAATCGATCTGCTGAACAGCGTGCTGATGACCCGCAATTTCACTTTGGTTCGTCGCGAGAAGATGCTGGTCGTCATGGCCCTTAGTGATTCGATCCCTTTGGAGTTGCTACCTCGCGTCAAATTGGACGACCTACTTCAACGTGGACGATTTGAATTGGTTAGCGTTGTCTTTCCACTTGGTGGACGGTCCATCGATAGCGTTTTGCAGGAAGTAAAACCTTTTCTGAGCAGCTACGGCCGCGCCGTCCCCTTGGCGTCTGGTCGCCAGTTACTAGTCGTCGAAACAGCTGGCAAGATGCAAACGATTAATGAAATCATTGCGTCG
>JANLUJ010000975.1:0-7688 GCA_031363425.1 Pirellula sp. | reverse complement strand
GCGAAGTTGCTACGCCCTTATTATCTGCATCGATACCAAAAATGGAAACAACGGGTATCGGTGAACAATGCAGCTACAACATCTTGTGCAAGCATTTCACGGATCAAACTAGATTCATAAAGCTAAGCCGGTCACACCCGTTCGAAACGGCTTTGCTGAACGTACCGTCAAATTCTCTAGATACGAACTCGTGAAACTGCTTGGTTGGGACCAGGGTGGGAAATCGTACCGCAGGATTGACGAGTCACTTCAACGATGGGTTAACGTCACTCTCAACTACAAGCGGTCGTGGTGGAGCAAAAGTGATCTCTCGTGGCAGAACAAATCCTTTCACGTTTTGGAATCCATCGATTTGCGGGGCAGGGGAAACTACTCAGATGATAGTGAGTCAACGTTCTCATGGAATCCAGTTATCTTTACGTCTGTCCAAAACAGCAACGTGAAACGTCTGGACCTGGAAACCTATTTTCAACTGAAGTCACCTGCCGCCCGTCAAGCGTATCGGTTTCTCGATAAACGATTCTATCGTTCGAAGCATCTTGAATTCGATTTACGATCGTTCGCATGCGAACATGTCGGCCTTGGCCGGAACTACGACAACGGCAAGCTGAAGCACAAGCTTCGGCCATGCCTCGGTGAACTCGAAGAAATCGGATTCCTAACGGTGCTGACCAATGAAGAGCGATTCATCATGCAACAGCGTGGTGAGTGGAAAATCCGACTTACCCGAGCAAGCGGTTATCCAACAAAACTATGTGAGACAACCGAAGGCTCGAAACCCGTTGACTCGGATCTCATCCAGGAACTCATTGCTCGAAAGGTTTCGAAAGCTGTCGCGAGCGAACTCATAGCATCCTACTCGATAGAGCGCATCACCGAGAAGCTGGGTTATCTTGATTGGCTAATGAGGGAAGGCAAGTCTGTTCCCAAGAACCCAGCGGGCTTCCTGGCTGCGGCTATACGCGACGACTACAAAGTGCCAACGGGCATCACCAACAAGCCTTCTAAAGCTAGACGACCAGCATCGTCGCCACAGCGGTTATCCAGAATCGAGGCAGTTTCGGTTCCGACTGTTACCGACAGCAATCGCTGTCCACTGCGAGACCACTTTGACTCGCTTCCATCGAATGAAGCGGCGGCCATCGAAGCCGCTGCAATCGAGAACGGTAATCGCTTCAAAGTTGATACCTATCGGCGGTTAGAAGTGAAACGCGACGGGCGTTGGGCGGCCCTTCGTTGGGACTTGATTCGAAGCTACCTTGAGTCTCAACAGGGGAAATGATCCGCGTTCAGTCTGGATATCGTCCACCGAATTGTGGTTTGAGAAATCAAATTCTATTTGAATAGCGTTTGCGCCTCCTGTAACTTCACGCGAGCAAGGGTCGGATCCCTTGCGACTGTCAATTGTCGTAAACGCTTTGACACTTCTTTCCGTTAACGAGCCACACCCGGTAAACCTACCTCACCAGTAGGCTAAGGAACGATTGTCTAACCAACAATCAATCGTGGTTCCGCAGTAGAGCTGGATACGCCGAGAGGTGTTCGTCCATGCTCGACGGAGGCTCAATGAAGTAATCCGAATGGGTTTGTATACCAAGCGAGTAATCTCATTGTTCGATCCGATAGGTCGTTCGAAGTTTCTTCGAACTGAAAGTGGGCGACGCGGACAAACCTTTTGAGTGATCGAAAGGCCGTCATGCTCAAAGTCGGTGCGTGGAAATTCAATTGCCACAAATCCGCCCATGGGGTTCGGTCCCGAGTGGATCGTTCAACATGCGCCGGTGTCGGGAGCCAGGATGCTGGTGACAGCAACTGCCGGTAGGTGACACTTCCGGGTACCGCAGGCAAATCCTGCGGATGTAAAGAGCTCAACGATGAAAGGCCCGACAACAAGGGCTTACCGGTTAGCGATGAGAGAGTCGATACCGAAAATGTTGCACTGGTCCAATAGGAACTCTGCAACGGCGACAAACTGTTTGTTGATGGGTAAGGGAGCAGCTTCTACGTTCTAGCCCCCGAAATCATGGCGATTTTTTCGCCACGGAAACTGTGACGTCCTGACGGGCGTACATGCGACATGCGGCCCGAGGAGTAACATCCTCTTAGCCACGAGACTCTCATTGCGGAGAGCATGAATAACGCAGGAACCTCTGCGGCTGCCGGGTTGGTCCCCGGTGCCTGATGAAGTCGATCAGGTGTTTCAAAAGCCGTAGTGGGGGAGTGTGTCTTGAGTAGAGAGCTCGCGGATGGGAGCACGGAAGTGCTTCTGGAGGTGAGGCGGTGCGCTGGGCAAGGCAGTCCAGCTCCGTTGGTGTGCTTACGGGTGGTGCCGGGCATGTGTCCACGACGAAAGAGATGACTGCGAAGGTTAACGGAAAGGTGGCATGAGCACGGCAACCCTATATTCGGGTTGCTGTGCAAATTGCCGTGTCCTTGGTTGGAAGCAATGCGGTCATTCGAAGCTGTTCCGGGAGGAGTGGCTTCCAATGTCAGCGAATTGACGGTGAACACCACAAGTGTTTTTGAAACACGGCGGTTATCACCTTAGGTTTTCTTTAGCGGTACGCCTATGGAATTGGCGCGGTCTAACTAGGAATGTAGTTCAGACCGCGCCATGGGCGGTTCGCCGAAGAAATGAGGTTCGCAATTCGAAGGTGATTGGTTTTCACCAGAAGGATTTGCGAAGCAAACAATTCGCTCGACGGGAGAGGGTGCGATTGGTGGCTCGTATGGATTCGAGACACTTTTGCTTTCGCGTAAGGATTTTCATCACTGAGGGACGAGCCCAAAAACTCGTCCCTCTCTTTCAAGCCGCTTGGAATCGAGCTGCTTGCAAGGGAGGGCAGTATGGACTACCGATGCGTTACAACCAGCTTAGAGGGCTTCGTGCAGCACCTGGCCTGCAATCTCCTGCCACATGGATATTGGTTCTACGTGATGGGGTGCGTCCCCGATGCGAAATCACCGATCGCCCTTGATGCCAAACTAATCGACAAATACGGGATTGCCATCTCGCGTCAGCAGAGGGCACGTCGAAAGTTAACTGGGACGGCCAACCTCCACTATCTGCGACTCGGCAGAGTCTGGATAATCCTGGCAACCCATGGTCATCATCGATTCTTCGAAGACGAGTTGCATAACATCCGAGATGCTCGCAAAGTCCCTATCCAGATCGGCGACTACTCCCTTTCGGTGAAGCAGGGTGGCTTCCTTAAGAAAGCCACGTTAGACGCGAAGCCGATTCCTGACGGGCGAATGCGAACCAGAATCCAGATTAGCCGCGAACGGTATCGGGAGATATGCGGCTACTTCCTTGAACGAGCCTGCCATCGGTCTGCGGAGTCGCTATCGAAGGAACTCTTTTGCATCCCGTTCGAGCCTTACGCGCCGGTCCGACGGCAGCAACTGAATCTGTTGCGACTCATTAACCAGAAACGACAGCAAGCCGGGTTCGAGAAGATTCCACCGACTGTGCTGCGTTACAAGCGACATATCGTGTCGCCCTTCGATCCGTTCGTAACCGAGACAGATAGACATTGAAGGAAAGTGCCCGGTCGTAGGTAGTACGTTGGGTGCCGACCGGGCTTGTCGAATGCTAAGCCGCCTTAACTTCAGTTCCAACATCTGGTTTGCGGTTCTGTGTAATCCAGGTCGATGCCTTTTGGATTACTTCGATTAACTCGACTTCGTTGGTCTCGAAAAAATTCTTCGAGTAGCCCGCTCTATCGGTGCTCAAGGACTTCCACGAGCGGCTTACGCTGAAGTCGTAATAAGCGTATCCGCTGGGACTCTGTCGTTGCCAAATACTGGCAGCGATCGCCCCGTTGCGAATAACGATGACAGGCTCTGTCGACTCTACGTCGAGTTCTTTTTTCGGTTCCTTAACGTGCGCTTGATCGGCCATAAACTCCTCCACTGATGAAAAGCCAAACACCAGAGTTTGCCATGGCTCAAGGGGCTAAGCAAAGGATTCGCGAGGTCTGTCCGAATTTCCAGATCGATCCCGAATCGACTCTTGGGATCTTACGATGACAACTTCGGTAAGGTGAGCACGGCCAAGACAAGGAGATACCCATTGCGACTTGTGCATTTCCAAATCGATGATCGATGAAGAGAATCGCCAAATCCACGGTGATGAATACGAGGAAGCGATTACGAAGGCGGGGCCAAGACCCGTTGGTTCTGACTGCATCGCCGAACCAAGTGGACAGGATCGGACGATGCTGGTGCTGTATTGGGGAGCTGTGAACTATCGAATTCAGTTCTGGTCGTCGAATTCAATTTCTGATGCCGAATCGTTCAGTTCAACAGGTTGCTCGGCGACGCAAGTCAGCGATTCCACTGCGTTGCCTTCGTCCTGCTGCTCGGATAGAACTTTTTCCGTCACTTCCGAATCGTGGTGGAAGCCATTTGTCATGGTATTTCTCCAAAGGGTAAAACAGATGATGTAGACTACTAGATGACAGTCTATAGTCTGTCGCATTGCAGTCAACGTCACCCCATAATTTTTTAATGAAAACCATAGAAGAGCGAATGGCTGAAGCGATCCGGAAACGGCGAGAAGAGATTGGGTTGTCCCAGGAAGCGATGGCGACCTCGGCTGGCGTTCATCGTACGTACGCCAGTTCGATCGAACGTGCCAAGGTGACAATTAGCATCGATGTTGCAGAGCGTATCGCCAAGTCGCTGAACATTACGCTGAGTGAGCTGTGCAAAAGAGCCGAGCAGGTGACCCGCCCATCTCGCTAATCTAATTCGAGCTTCGGCAAACACGCAATCGGACCGCTATTGCCGACGCCGCCCTTTGGATTTCCTGAGGGAAGCGGTTGGATTACCAATTATTTGCGACGTACGACTGTAAAATCGCCTCAGTGAGTCGCGCGAAGCCAGGAACAGCACCGCCATCAGGCAAAAGAGTATTGGCAGCCATCGCAAAGCAAGCGGCACCTCTTCGAGCCAAGCAACCACAACTAGTCCGAGCATTGCAATTAGCGAGTTGCCATAGAATAGGTAGTATCGATAGTTGTTTTCCACGATCAGCATGAAACTGGACGACTTGCCTTCCAATTTGCCGAAATCCAATTCTGAGGATTTGAGCCCAGTCAGATAGTGCAGTGAATCCAGGATAGCCCAACGAATTGCACTCAAAATCATTCCGCAGGATGTTGCAGCAAGAAGAAAGAACATGAAACCGCCAATTTGCCGAATTGGGCGTAGTTGGCTCACAAAATCGGCGGTGGAGTAAGTGACCAGAAAGACGGTTCCGAACAGGAACAAGAAACCCGGCAGGATGAATGCAATGATCAGGCTAAAGTTGCGTTCCAGTGACTCGAACATAAACCTCTCGAAAATCATTGCGTTTCAACAAAAGCCATCGGCAGCTTTCTTGAAAAACTCAAGCGTCACACAAATCGCTTTAACCCCGAGTTTGCCGAAAATGGGACCACCATTAACTTTGTCGCCCCCATCCAGCAACTGCTAGCAATTGCTACAATCTCCAGTGACCAAACGTGTCACACGGTCCAATTAGGCTCGTTAGCGAGAGCAATGTCGATGAAATCCCAGCCAGAGTCGGTTCTTACGATCGACGATCTAGCCGAGTACCTAAAAGTGTCAAAATCGACACTCTACAAATTGGCACAGAGCGGAAAGGTTCCTGGCCAAAAGGTCGGCAAACATTGGCGATTCCGCAGGGAGACCATCGACCAATGGCTCGATAAAACCAGCGATTTACCGGCAAAGCCACGATAGTCGGCTCATACCTGCACCACGAAAAACGCAATGAAACTAGAAGACCTCAAAGCTGGATTGCCGCTCGTCGGGCTGGAACCGTCTTCCGTGGCAACTGTTGCCGCTGTCGTCCCAATCGGTGATGGCGCGATTCAAGTGTTTTATCGAACGCCCGACGGCACAACGAAAGAACGTCTGCTGGGTCGGGCCGACGAACCAAATCTCAGCGTCGCGACAGTCGAGCGGCCTTGGTCGTTTGATGGCGATGGAGCAGCATTTCAGTTGACCTGCGAAGCAAAACGCATCGATCTTGCGTTTCTGTTCGATCCCATGATGGCGGTCCACACCTCGAACGTCGATCCGCTTCCGCATCAAATCACCGCCGTCTACGAATCAATGCTTCCCCGGCAGCCGCTGCGGTTTGTCCTGGCTGACGATCCCGGTGCGGGCAAGACGATTATGGCGGGCCTCTATATTCGAGAGCTTGTCATGCGAGCCGATGCTCATCGGATACTGATCGTTGCACCCGGTAGCTTGGTGGAACAATGGCGAGACGAGTTGTACGAAAAGTTTGGATTGGAGTTCCGAATCTTTTCGTCGGAACTTGAACAAGCCTCTCCAAGTGGCAACCCATTCGAAGAACATAACCAATTGATCGTCCGGCTGGATCAGCTATCCCGAGCGGAAGAGCAAACGCCCACTGGACGAGCGCCTGGAACTCTACAGATAAAGTTGTTGGAAGCGGGTTGGGACTTGGTCGTGTTCGACGAAGCCCACAAGTTGTCCGCACACTACTACGGATCGAAACTAGAAAAGACCGCTCGCTTTCGACTTGCTGAGCGCATCGGTGAACGAACTCGCCATTTGCTTTTAATGACCGCGACGCCTCACAACGGTAAAGATGAGGATTTTCAATTGTTTTTGTCGCTCCTCGATTCCGACAGGTTCTACGGCAAATTCCGTGGCGATGCTGCACACCAAGTCGATGTGTCTGACCTAATGCGGCGGATGGTTAAAGAAGAGCTCGTCAAGTTCGACAACACACCACTTTTCCCGGAACGCAAAGCCTACACGGTCAACTACAAGCTTTCCGACATCGAAGTTGGGTTGTACGAGTCCGTCACGGATTACGTGAAAACAGAAATGGGCAAGGCCGATCAACTGGCCGGTTCACGCAAGGGATCGGTTGGCTTCGCGCTCACAGCCCTTCAGCGACGCCTCGCCTCCAGTCCAGAAGCCATTTACCAATCGTTGCGTCGCCGCAAGGAGCGTCTTGAAAGCCGACTGCGAGAAGAGAAGCTCGGCATTCGTGGTCGCCAAGTGCTCGCCGACACTTTGGCGGACGTTCCCGAAGATGACGACGATCTCAATGCCGAAGAGCAAGAAAACCTGGAAGAGACCCTCGTCGATGATGCCACAGCCGCTCGCAGCATCAACGAACTCGAAGCCGAAATCGTTATCCTCAAAGGTCTCGAAGCCCAAGCCAAAACCGTGGTTGCATCGGGCCAGGATCGCAAATGGGACGAACTATCCAAGATACTACAAAACGCCCCCGAGATGCGTGATGTATCCGGTCGTCAACGCAAGTTGATTATCTTTTCCGAGCATCGCGACACACTCAATTACCTGCATGAAAAGATTGCCGGCGTCATCGGCAATCATGAAGCGGTCGTCACGATCCATGGCGGCACCCATCGCGATGAGCGACGCAAGATTCAAGCATTGTTTCGTTCCGACCCTGATGTGCGAGTGCTAGTCGCCACTGACGCAGCGGGCGAAGGTGTGAACCTTCAATGTGCCAATCTGATGGTCAACTACGATCTCCCATGGAACCCCAATCGGCTCGAACAACGATTCGGTCGTATTCACCGTATCGGACAAGTCGAGGTGTGCCATCTTTGGAACCTCGTAGCGAAAGAGACACGCGAAGGCGACGTTTACCATCGGCTGCTGGAAAA
>JANLUJ010000961.1:0-1033 GCA_031363425.1 Pirellula sp. | reverse complement strand
TTCAAGGCTAGCCCAATCAGACAAGGCCCTTGCTAGCTAAATTGCGAAGGTGACACGAAGGCAAATGGTTTGTTGTATACAAAGACGAACGTTGCGACATTCATTCGACGCATTCCGTTCTACTGCGATATCTTGCTTTCGGGCAGGACTTTGTCCAGCGAATTCATCAGGGAAATGGGTCGGCGAATCTGAAGGTTCGCGGTAGTACCATTGACCTCAATTTGCCAAAGTGTTGCCGGGCTAAATAGGGAGCCTACCAAACTGCGTCGTCCAACGTTTGCGAACAGATCTAGATGCAGTTCTCTTCGCATATTTACCCAACCAGAGCCACGCATGGAAACGATATCGCCATCGAGTACCAATTCGCGGATCGGCAAACGATCCCCGTCAATTCCGAATTGAAGGTCTGCGGAGTCAAAAGCACCCTGGCCTGGACTAACAGAAAGCAATCGAAAGAGGCGTATCATCGCAGGCAGCTCGTATAAATTGGCCTTGCGAAGCCACGCTTTCCCCTGGCCTTCTAATGACGCGGTATTGGTGAGCGCTCCTTGTAGGTCACACTGAATCGATAGTTCGCCTTTGGCCTGCGTATTCGTTTCGCCAAGGTCGACCAGGAACCCTTGAAAGTCAGCTGCGACGAGCCTGAGACGATACTTGGAACGTTGCTGTCCATCCAACGATTCGATGCCACTGACGAATACCGTTCCGCTCAATGTACGAGCGCGTATGTCCGACTCAACAACATCCAAAGGCACGACATCTTCCGGGGAGCGAACGGCATTTGGATTCGTCGGGGGTGGGGCGGCAATGCGACCTAATGCATCAATACGCCTAGAAAGTGCTTCCCGAACTGAACCTCGATATCCTGCTTGTGCAAGGGCGTTATTGTTTGTCCCCAAGACGGGAGATTGATAAACGGCCGATACAACCGAGCTATCCTTGCTTCGTCGAGTCGGGGGACGAAGATGGTTCTTCTGTTGCCACGTCGCTACATCGCGGCCAAAAAGCAACTCCTGGCGATTGAATGCAAATG
>JANLUJ010000959.1:0-12475 GCA_031363425.1 Pirellula sp. | reverse complement strand
GATCCGCTTCTAGCGCTGCCGGATGAAATGGAGGCGATGCAAGTGCTGCACAAAAAGCAAACGGGCCGAACGCTTCACATGATGGTGCGAGGCTTTACGCCGGCCATTGAATCCGCACTATCGCAGCATGCCAACCTATTCGAAATTAAATCCATACGACCTAACTTGGAGGAGCTCTACCTCGGGTTCACACAACCTTTTGAAACCGTTCAAGCTCGACAAGTAGCATTGACGCGAAATCAATCGGAGGTGGCATGATGGAGTTGGTTCAACAAAAGCCATCGCTTTGGGGAGCGTTGCTATGGAAGGATTTTCAGCAAGTCAAACAAACGTTTATGGCAGTGTTAGCTGGTGTTCTCTGTGTTCAATTCGTCTTGCTAATTTCTGGGGTTTTTGTACAAATCCGAGAAAATCGGATGGCGCTATTCGGAGGGACTGTCACGATGGCTTGCGTCGCCCCGATTCTATTGGCCCTCGGTTGCAGCGGGATGTTGATCGGCCAAGAGCGGCAGTCTGGTACGTGGGCTTGGTCGAGCAGTTTGCCCGTATCTTGGTTTCAAGCTTTAACTAGCAAGCTGATGGTGTCCGTCGTCGGCTCGTTGGTCGCATCCATACCGTTGATGATCATTCCAATCGGACTACTGATGACTCGGCAGCTCGAAACCGGCGCTAGTTCCGTTGCAGCTATCTACGTTTCGTGGCTGACGTTGGTCATCTTTCTGGAAGTGGTGGTATTT
This sequence comes from Pirellula sp., assembly GCA_031363425.1. Lineage (GTDB taxonomy): Bacteria > Planctomycetota > Planctomycetia > Pirellulales > Pirellulaceae > JBKCUI01. The sequence continues at coordinate 11,738 of JANLUJ010000959.1, read as the reverse complement.
TGTTTTCTGTCAGCGGCTCTCTTTCGCGAAACGTTGACGGCTCTAGTTGTCGCAGGAATCGGGCTAGCCGTTGTGCAGATTTATGTTGGCAACGCTTTGTCCGAACCGTCGAGACAGGTGGCCTCTAACGGTGGTGCTGCATTCTTATACGCCATTTTTGTTAGTGGCATGTTACTAGCTGGCTTCCTCCTAATGACGATTGCTTTTCGATGGCGTTGGGGTATCGGTCAGCAATCCACCATTGCCTTCTGGCGAAGTTCCAATGCGATCCAGGTCCCACTCCGTGTTCATTTTCAGTATGCCTCTGGTAATGCTCCGAGCGAATGGTGGATGCATCTGAGGCATTCCATGTCGAATTCATTTTGGTTGAGAATGGTCGTTCTGATTGGGTTGTATTTTCTCACCTTGTTAGTCATTCCGCGAGAATTGAATTTCATAGCTCTGTTACTAGCGATGGGCATTCTGGGAATCACAGCATTCGAAGGGGACCAAACGCTGAATCGATTTCGATTCCTGGCGGATAGAGGAGTCAATCCTTGGAAGCTCACGTTTTGCCGGATTGCGCACGTGTCGATCCTAGCGTCGGTGGCTTGCGCTGCCTTTGCACTATGCGTAGGGCGCTTCCAAGGAGGCTCGGCAATATCGAGGGAAATCGAATCTGCCCTGTGGCTTAGTCCACTCGCATTTTTGATCGGCGTTTTTTCATCGCTGTGTTTTCGCAAATCGATTATGGCGATGATGGCTGCTTTGGTAATTTGTTTTGTTGGATTCGTGGCGTCTGTTCTTGCGATCGAATTAGTGCAGTTTGACCATTATTCGATTTTGGAGCTAAAAGTTGACTTCGCAGGGACCGTCAGGTATTGCACACCAGTCGCGTCCGCAATACTGTTGGCCGCAGTCTTTGGCTTTGCGAGACGGTGGCTAGTCTTGGACGAGCCGAAAATTGCTTTGCATTTTGTGTGGATATCGCTGTCTGCGCTTCTTTCACCTGTCGTGGTTGCATGCACGTTTGGTTTTCTGTTTATCCCAATTGTCCCGTTGCAAGACATGGGAGCAGTAGGAAACACTTCCTCGGCAGGTCTAAGTAGTTCAGCCATTCCCGACTTGCTTTCCTCGAACGAGCCTATTATGACCGATTCTCTTCCCCAACTGAGTATCCTGTCCCAGTCTAGGGGCCTCGGCTTGCAAAACGTATCAGCCGCAGCGAATAATGCTGTTGCAGATGTACTAGGAGAACTAGAATCGAAGCGAGACCCGTCGGACCAGAACCTAGCTGAGGTCATCAAGAAGCTCCCGAAACTCGAGGATGTGCTCAACGGACAAAGAAAGCCTATCCAAGTTAACCTCGCCCATGAATCTTTAGACAACTTGATCGTTCGCATTGCGGCACTTGCCACCATTGCAATGCAGTCCCAGGATTCGGAATTGGCACTTCGGCTTTGGCGACTAGACCGTGAGCTCCAGGAGTTCGCAGGCGAATACATGCCTTTGTACACGCATGCGTCACGAAACAGTGCGATGTACTTGCTCATGCAAGTAAGCGAGGCTGATGTGCAGGCGATGGGGGGAGCAGAGGTTTACAGAAGTTTGATACCTACGGTGGCGGACGAGCAAAGGGCACAGCTTCAAGAAGCCCACAATGTTGCGACTACCCGGCGACGGGTATTGCAAGATTTTTCTGCAATTGCGCAATGGCATGGGGTGACTTTTCTTTACCCGCCATTGAGATGGCTTTATGAACGTCAGATCTCTTTTGAAGTGGCGCGAAGTCGCATCGCTGTAAACCGACTTGCGAAGAATTTCCTTACAGAGGAGAGCCGGTCGAAGCTTGTTTCTCGATTTCCGCAGTGAAGCTGGTAGCCGATCAAGTAGCTTGGCCGGTTGTCGAAACGAAAAGATCACTGGGCCGTTGATGCTGAGGGATTGGCGACGCTGGGAGAGAACAGATTGGACAACTTTTTTACGTTGCTGCGAGAATTCTTGAGCTTTAAGAAATACGCCTCAAACGTATAGAAGCTAATCGTTGCGGCAACCATAGCCGTGCAAGCTGTAAATGCAAACACCATGACGCTATCGGTCGGCAAATGCGCCAATCCTAGTAGCTTGACAGATGCTGCCTTGCAGAGCATGTGCAGCATGTACATTCCATAACTGATCGATCCAAGGTATGCCAAAGCCCGCAACGAAAGAATTCTCGCCAGAATGTGGTCCTCTCGAATCACGCAGGCACCGACCAAAGCTGCACAAAGAAGTTCAGTTAAAACTTCGAAAGTAGGCAGATAGAACAACGAAAGCCCTAATACGAAACTTAGGACCAACGGAGTCCAAGAGTTGCCGATGCAACGATATGTAACCATAAAACCTCGGTCGGTATGCAATGTCAGGGCTAGCAATGTGCCAGCGACCATGGCTAACGGAATCAAAGCCATGGCTTGCGATCCGAATATGCCCATGATTACGCATGCGGCAAGCGTTAGACTTAGCGGTGCGATCGCTCGTCGGACAGTCCCCATCAAGACCAAGATGGGTGGCCAGATGAGATAATATTGTTCCTCCGATGCCAATGACCATGAGAAGTAGAATATGGTTCGACCATCGAGTGGTACAAAAAGATTGGTGGTGTAGGTTGCAAAGTACTTTAGGTTGTCAAAGAAGTTTTGGCCAGCTTCCGTATGCCGCTCTAATGCCCACACCATAACGATATAGAGGGCAAGGACGCCGAAGTACAATGGTAGAATTCGTAAGCTTCGACGGATATAAAACGCACGCAAATCGATCCGGCCCTTTCTGTCCCGTTCTCGCAGCAACAGTGTTGTTATTAGGAAGCCGCTAATCGCAAAGAACAGTGTGACCCCTCGGGTTCCAAAATGGGCGAGACTGCCCTCGACCCACGAGGGGGCGGTGTGGTGCCAAATAACCGCCAATATGCTTAGCGCGCGGAGGCCATCCAATGAACCAAATCGAGATTGTGATGAAAAACACTGATGGGCAGCAGTGTCTCGATCGTGTTCGATGGGGATTGAGTTCATAATTGAACATTTCAAGCGAAGTGAGAGCTCAGGTCTTTTGACAAACTATGGGGTGAAAAACCAAGTGTGTCCGTCGCTTATGCCAACAAATCGTGAGAAACTTTACCGTTCATGCCGGTTGTACTATCGACAGGGGTTGAATGGCTGGCAACACGGCCCGGGGGGCCATGCTACAGATTGCATTACAGTTTGTCGCGTCGGACAAGGGACGGAAAAAGTCGCATCCAAAGCCCGACGATGAGGAGCGTACCAAGTCCGCCGATGGCGACAGAAGGGACCGTTCCAAACCAAGCGGCCATCATCCCTGATTCGAACTCACCTAGCTGATTGGACGCACCGATGAACACCGAGTTAACTGCGCTGACGCGGCCTCGCATATCGTCGGGCGTCTCAAGTTGCACCAGAGAATGGCGGATAACGACGCTCACGCAATCAGCCGCACCTATCACGATTAGGGTCACGAGCGATAGCCAAAACGATGTCGAGAAGGCAAAAACAATAGTTCCCAATCCAAATAGAGCGACGGATATAAAAAGGTGACGGCCGACACGGCTTTGAAGCGGGTACCTCGAAAGAAAATAAGTCATCGCCAAGGCACCGACGGCCGGCGCGGATTGCAATAGTCCAAGTCCCGTCGGCCCTACCTTCAATATGTCCTTGGCAAAGATTGGAAGCAATGCAGTTGCCCCTCCTAGCAATACCGCGAACAAGTCCAGCGAGATGGCTCCGAGTACCACTGGATTTGCAGCAATGTAATGGATGCCGGCAAGCAGGGACTCGCTCGATCGCGCATGTTGCTTAGGAACGCGAATCGCTGGCATCGTCACCATAGCAACGCTGGCGACAATAAAGAACAAGGTTGCAACTGCATAGACCGAAGTTACGCCCGCAAGAAAAATCAAGCCCGCCAGTGCAGGACCGCCAATGATTGCGATTTGCATGGCAGCCGTCGACATCGCCAATCCGCGAGGGAAATCCGAAACGGGAATCACGTTTGGCAACATCGATTGCATCGTGGGCATCTCGAAGGCGCGAGCCGCACCGATCACTGCGATCAATCCAAAGATCCCCTCACGCGAAAGGACTTCCGTCCAGCTTCCCAACGCTAGCATCGCACAAGCGATCATCTGCACCAGCGTACAAAGAAATGCGATCCTTCTTCGGTCATGCCTATCCGCGATCGCACCTGCCCAAAGCGTCAACGCAACGCGAGGTAAGAACTGCACGAGACCGACCAACCCAAGATCAAACGGATTGTTGGTCAAATCATATACAGCCCAACCAGTTGCAACGACCTGCATCTGATATGCGCCCATCGAACAGACCCGAGCTAACCAATAGTGCCGGAATGGACGGATTTGAAATAGAGATCTCGGGCTCGTCACCGATGACGCGTCGTCCATGTTTATTGAGGCTTACTGGGCAATTGCCACGAGTGGGGGGCGTATCATTTTCACGTGTTCAGCATCGCAAAACAATCAACTGACGATTTTGAATAGGTTATGTGGCACGGCGTGCAAGTTCATGTTGGATGAATCAATAGCTTGCGCGTCGTGCTATTATTTTCCAGAGTCTAACGGTTCGAATAGTAAATCTTGAACCCACTGGTTTCGAAAACGTCCCTTGGGGTCGAACGCATTGCAGATGGTTCGGAAAGTCTCCAAGTTGGGATAGACCGCCTCGATTTGCTTTCGATCGTGAGGATTGTGCTTACCCCAATGACATCGAGCTTGAAACCGATGGTTCATCAAGCAAGCCAAGATGTTGGCGAATTGGTAGAAGCCATCTCGTTTGTTCGGGCTATCATAGCTAATGAAGCTAAGAGCATAAAAGTCCTGGTCGCCGCCACTTGACATCGAGAGGAACATGTTGTCCGGCAAAATTCGACGAATGCATATCGCGTAGTGGTGTGTATACGCCCCCTTTCCACGAGCGATAGAATCATCGAGCCCCATTTGCTGGCAAAGTTGTCGTGTGGATTCGCTCAACCCAGCGCCCGAGTCAAAATAGACAATCAACTCTTTGGTCAATTCCATGGCTTCCGCCAGACTTTCGCGGGTTACAAATATTTCGATCTCGATATGTCGAAACAGCTCATGCTCCATGATCAGCATGTCCTGGGAGTGATCGACTACACGCCAATTGCGAATCAAGGTGAGTGGCGCAATGGTTCGAAAGAACGTTTTCGCCAGTTTCGGACTTCTCAATCGCTGAACAAGTGTCGTTAGGATGATGTGCAAGCCAATGTCAATGGTTGCAAACCAATAAAGACGATAAAGAGGCGCGAGCGCGCTCCGTCTTTTCGAAGTCTCACGACGGTGTTGACCAAGATACTTTCCGTACCAAGGGAAATAATAAAACTGCTGCAATGGATATTCGGATTCCATGGCCAGCGGTCCGTCGATGTCCTCGTAAACATTCATGACCTCCTCGATCAGAAAGCTTTCTCGAGGACGTAGTTCGACGGCGACAACAATCCCCATGCATCCAAGCGCACATTTGGCCGCCCTGAGTTGCTCGGGGTCGCGAACCTGGGTGACCGTTGCTCGGTTAGTTGCCGGATCGTAGTGGGCCAAGTGGACTGCTGTGAGATACTCTGAGAGGCAGTGTCGACCCGATCCATGGGTAGCGGTTGAAGTAGCACCCGCAATCGTTTGCTCCGAAATCAATCCAAGCGATGGCATTGCAAGGTGATGTATAGCCAATTCGGCAATCAACCGGTCGATTTTACATCCTCCTTCGACGGTGACCAAAACGCCTTGTTCATCGCGAGTGATTTTTACCGAGTTCAAGTGTTCGAGGCAGATAGATACGTTGTCGGTTTGCGTGGCTGGCGACCAAGCGTGCAGGCTACCGATGGCTCGAATAGTACCGTTCGGTTCGCGATCGAGCACTTCAAGCAGATCTTGAATGCATTTTGGCCGATACTGCGCGCGCGGTGCGAAGCGGATGTTTCCGCCGAAGTTGATGACTTCAGTAGGTGACTTCATCAAGAGTTCTCAAGGCCACGAAGTTTCTGGTCGAAATTGCCTTTTCCAAGATAGGAAAAAACGTCGTCTGTACGTAGGAATTCTTTCCTGTTGTTCGGAGTTTTGACTTTCGACAAGTTGGGCAGGTCACCCTTTGACGATCCTAAACTAAGGATAGGATTTGAAGTAACTGCAGCATCGATAGTGAGACCCAGTTGTGGTTTGGAATTCGACTTGTTGATCGGCATATTTTGCTCGACGCGAAGTGGTGCTACCCAAGAGCTTGAAAACGCAAATGGGGCAGTTGGAACATTGGGACTGTTGCCTGTCCCCGTCCCTTCCTCTGCCGAGCCTGCGGCCGGAATCGTAATGTTTCTCAGTACCAATGAATCGATGATGCCTGACCGTATCAAAATGAAGTCTGCGTTCAAGACGAAGCCATTCTTGTCGATATCCCTGTTATTGCCAACGGTGGCCGCCTGCCCCACGGGCAGTGCCGCTGTTAAATCCGCGTTGTTAACGAAATAGGCGCCACCAATTGTTTGTCCGTCTATCTCACCTCTTAGATGACCTAGGTAATAGACCTCTGTGTTTGGGAGCCCAGTATTCGCATTGGCACGGATCTGAATCTGCAACCAACGGTTTTCGATAGCGTTGTCGGCCCATTCCAATCGCACTCGAGCCGGAGTCGTCGCGGTTCCTGGCGTCACAAAGATTCCTGTTGGAGCCGGAGTAGCGACCCAACTGCTTGGAGGGTTTGTTGACTCGTCAAAGAAACCTGTGGGACTCATCCGAAGACTGAAATCGCTTGCAGCAAGGCTAGATGAGGTCAAACCGGCAACGTCAAGCACCACTCCATTGATCCCGCGGGTCGTGTTGGTGAGATTAGCATAACTCAGTGTCTGCGGCGTTGAACTTGACTTGGCAATCAGCTTGCTTGGATCCAAGGCCGCTTGGATATTGGTGCCATTCGATGCGAACGAGGAATCCTTGTAATATATTTGTCGATTCGATACGGCAGGAAACGCACTGAGCACAAAGGAAACAGCGGTAGAACCACCGTCTTCATCCTGGGCGGTTAAGGTGACGGTTTGATTGTTGATGGCCGCAGATGGAATGATCGACCAATCCCAGGTTCCATTTGCATTCATGGTCACATTGCCACTCGAGGCGGACAGAATCACCGTATCCGCTGGGACGTCGCTAAACGTTCCGTTGTTGGTTATGGTTGTTAGAACATTCCCACTAACGTTGGCTAGTGTGCGGGTCAACAACGGTGGGAGATTTACTGCAGAGTAGGTAAACGAAGCGGTACCAATCCCCCCTAAGCCATCATATGCAGCAAGGAATACATTGGTTGTGGAAACTTGATCGGATGCTGACAATTGCCAAACCCAAGTACCATCGGCATTCTTAGTAATCGCGCCAATCGACGCAGTCAGCGTGACGTTATTGGCTGGAAAATCCAAATCCGCCCAGGTCCCGGTATTCGTAATAAGTGTCCCCTCGTATCCAGTTACCGCGTTCTGATTCGCGTCGATCGTTGGAGGAACATTGGGAACAACATCGATGGTAACGTTGCCAGTCGCGGTTGCACCCAATTCATCTGCAATCGTGTACTGAAAAGTCGCTCGGCCGAGGAATGCGGCGGGAGGATAGTAGCGAATCTTGCCTGAATTCACCGAGATGGATCCAACCGACGGAGCACCGACGCTCAGTATATTCATCGTGTCATTGTCGGCGTCCGTATCGTTCAGCAAGACGTCGATCAAGATCGAGTTTCCGACTCCCGTAATAGCAGCGTCGGTAACAGCAACGGGACTTCGATTCGGAACGACCGTTCCGCTCAATGTATACTTGCCGAGCGATGCGTAGTCGGAGTATCCTTCATCGCCAGTGACTGCGGCTTTTCCAACTCCATCGATGATTAAGGTATAAATGCCCTTGGGCAGCGTCGTTGTCAATACAGCATTGATGTCGCTTGGATTGTTGGACACGGAAAGAATCGTTCCCTGCGCGTTGAGCAATGTTAGTTCCACATCTAGATTCGCCTTGCCAGTCGCAATGTCAAATGGCGCCAGGTTGATGGAAATGTTTCCGGTTTGCGTAACAAACTTGAACGCGTCTTTGTCGGACCGGGTCGATATTAGTCCGGTACCAGCCAATGCACCGTTCGAACCGACGACTAGTTGGGTTGCGGCTGGTGGCGCGTTTCCATGATCGTCAGCCACGTATCCCACAGCACTGCTGATAATCGCTAAATCGTCTTGCGTATTGTTGGCACTAGCATATTCCCCTTTGCTCCATTGAATTAGACTGCGGTAATAGCCTACTCCCATGATGGGGCCCCAGCCCGTTTGTCCACTGCCGTGCCCTTGATAGTATCCTTCCGCTGGCGATGAACGCCCGTCATGTCCCAAATCGAATGAGTGCCCTACTTCGTGTGAGACTGCCTCTGCCACGTATTTTGCAAAACCATTTCCCAGACGATTTGAGAATATCCAAACGGGAGAAGCGTTTGTCCAGTTCCAGCTATTGAGATAGGCGACTCCGCCCGCGTTTGCAAACCACTGCTGGCCTGAAATTGCATCGATATCGGTACTGATAAGAGCTCGAATCGCTTGACCGCCTGCTCGAAATGCGGCAATGCCAGGGTCTTCTGTGGTCACGTCCACCTGAAATGGAGCGTAGTCCTCGGCGACCCGAGCCCACACGTCTTGAATCGTGGCCAGTTCTGAGGTGCTAAAATTGGCGACGTCCGAATCGGTTGAAAAGGCGGGAGCATTGATAGTCGCACCCGTATTGTAAGAACCTGTGTAGTTTTGATTGTTCCAAGTAGTACCCGAAACCAATTGGCCATCGAAATCGAGGTAGATTTTCTTCGAGAAACTTGGATTGGAATGGTAAACAGGTACGTCGCCACTGGGAGGTGGCGCAGAAGGACTAAAGGGACTGATAGGCAGGGGACTGTCTTGTGGCAATTCGAGCTGACCGATTGAATCAAAGTGGTACGCCAGTCCATATTGGTCGTAGCGCAGCGTACCGTCATCCTGGTAACTGCTGTCTTGAGGCGTTTCTGGCGATGTTCGACCAATGGATGGGAGGCTTGGGGCGTTACCCGGCACTGCGCCTTCCTCTGCCGAGCCTGCAGGCGGAATCGTGATGTTTCTCAGTACCAATGAATCGATGATTCCAGACCGAATGATTATAAAGTCCGCGTTCAAGACGAAGCCATTCTTGTCGATGTCCCGGTTATTGCCGACAGTGGCCGCCTGGCCAACCGGTAATGCAGCCGTCAAATCGGTGTTATTAACGAAATAGGCGCCACCAATAGTTTGGCCGTTTATTTCACCCCTTAGATGCCCTAGGTAATAGACCTCTGTGTTTGGAAGCCCTGTATTCGCATTGGCGCGGATCTGAATTTGCAACCAACGGTTAGCGATTGCGTTGTCGGCCCATTCCAATCGCACTCGAGCCGGAGCCGATGCGGTTCCTGGAGTCACAAAGATTCCTGTCGGAACCGGGGCAGCGGCCCAACTGCTTGGAGGGTTTGCTGTCTCGTCAAAGAAACCCGTGGGGCTCATCCGAAGACTGAAATCGCTTGCGGCAAGGCTGGATGAGCTCAAACCGGCAACGTCAAGCACCACCCCATTTATACCGCGCGTCGTGTTGGTGAGGTTGGCATAGCTCAGTGTCAGAGGCGATGTCCCCGACTTGGCAATGAGTTTGTTTGGATCCAACGCCGCTTGAACATCGGTCCCTCCGAGCGAGAAGAAAGAATCCTTGTAGTACAATTGCCGATTCGTCACGGCCGGGACTGCATTGAATGCAAACGAAACTGACGAGGTGTTAACACCGTCGTTGGCCTGAATCGTAACTAATTGATTTACAAACCTGACACTAGGGTTGTAACTCCAATTCCATGTTCCATTCGCTTGTTTATCAACAGAACCCAGGGATGCGGTCAGCGTCACGATTCCAGCTTCAGGATCTCGCCACGTCCCGGAGTTGGTCAGTGTAGTCAACACGTTTCCGTTAACAGTTGCTTGGGTCGCTGTTAAAACGACGGCTTCGTTGAAGTCGGTGAGTTGAACTGTAACTGTAGCAGTATCAACCAAGGCCGCCGCGCTGGAATCCGTTGCTAGAACGGTCAGCGTATAAGATGGCGTCGATTCAAAATCGAGTCCGCCAACCACGGTCAAGTTGCCGGAGGGGGAGATGGAAAACACATTTCCGACGTTACCTTGACTGATCGTGTAAGTTAATGTTTGGCCTGGATCGGGATCAAATCCTTGTACAGTGCCAATCAGCGTATTGACTGCTGAGGCTTCTGAAATCGAAAACGATTGTGGGGCGATCACTGGCCGATGCAGTTCTGTGATGAGTGCATCCCAATAAGTGGGCTTGGTATCGTAGGGATTGCCGAGCACATCGTTGGTGATAAAGACTTGTCCGAAGCCCTTTGACTTGGCGATTTTAGCTACACGCTGCATATCGACTGCTGATGCTACCGAATGGACAATTGCATCGAATTCGACCCCGGTAGCGGCATTGGTTGGTACAACAGAGTTTGCCAGAGTGATCGAGCCTGCGGCGGTTGGGCTCTCGGTATTCTCATAGCTGACAAACGCATCTGCCACCGGTTCCGTGTAGTGCGTACTCAAAGAGATCGCGGCCCCCGGATTGGCCATAATGTATTTCCCCGCGAGCAAGTCGCGAGAACGGATTGCGTCTCGAATCGTTCGGTAATAATTCAGTTGATTGGCGTCCGCCATGTATTCGTCAAGGAAGACACCATCGATCAGACTTCCCCCTGAGCCATCTTTGTAGCCCGATGCGTACCAGTCCAAAAATTGGGAGATCTGAGAAAAAGCGCGACCACCGTAGCCGGTCGGCACGTATCCCAAGATGCGAACGAACGGATTTGCGCGTAGCAGTCTCAATGCATCCACGTAGATCTGGTAGTCGGTCGCCAATGGAATCGATTGAGGATCGATCGGCCCACTGCTGGGATTGATGACCACGGTTATAGGCTGCGCCAAGGACGCAGTCGTTGCGATGTCTTGCCACCATCCGGACAACTGCGTTCTAGCAACGTTGGCAAAAGTGGGGAACTGGTAGAGCGGGACGACGAGATCGGTGCGCATGCCTGATGTCTCAAGCAAGTTTTCAACCTGAACCGTGACGACTTGCTCTTTTGCCAAGCCACCTTGATCGGTAGCTCGAATCCGAACTGAAAAGGCACTTCGAGCTTCGAAGTCAAAAGTTGCATTGGTTCGCAATTGATTGCCTAGAATCGTGAACGCTTGATTGTCTGTGCTGCCCAAGCCGCTTACCAAGGCAAAGGTATGACTGTTTCCTGCGTCCGGATCGGTTGCTGTCAGCGTTCCGACCAAACTGTTTACGGGGCTGTTTTCTTCAATTCTTCGATTGCTCAATTGGACCGACGTGGGCACGCGATTGCCGGGTACGACCACTTGTAGCGTGGATGCACCTGCCGTAATGGTTGTATTCGAAACAACTTCCTGACCGTTTGATACAACGATTACTTCATACTCTCCCAACGTAGCCCTGGCTTGGAATTGACCGCCGAAAGAAGTGCCGCGAGAATCGGTCCACCAATCGCCGAAGACTAGGTCTTCGTAGACTTGGCCGTTTGGTTTGATCGAAAAGTCATCTCGAAAAAGAGAGGCCTGCGGTAGCCAATGCGACTTGCTCCAAAATCCCCATTGCAAGAATT